>JANPIL010000139.1:0-11521 GCA_031424975.1 Sphingobacteriales bacterium | reverse complement strand
TGGCGGGCGGCACATTGCGGATTGGCGCAAGCTGGGCGATGCCGTCGTACATGGTCTTGTAGAGCCGCTGGTCTTTTGGCGACAGCGCCCCCGGATACGACCAGCGCATCACTGCCGGGGCATACTGGTTTTCGTAGAGTTCGGCGCACATTTTCATCCACAGGGTTTTCAGGAAACCTTCCTTGCGGTGCATTCCGGCATCATCGTTTTCCCATTTCAGGCTGTAATACAGTTCACCCGCATTGGTGCGCATGAAAGATTTTTCCATGGACAGCACGCGGATGTTCGGCTCAAAAACCGGCACGCCGCCCGCAATCTCCACGGTTTCCTTGCCCGGAACCACGCTGAGGCGGTTGTGCTGCTGCACCCATGTTTTGAGCTGGCCGTTGACGATGCTTTCGTTCTGGAAGAAGTACATTTCGTGCAGCGAGGCAAACTTGCTTTCGCCATTGAGAGCCTCCGCCCCCATCAGGAAAACGCGCCGGTTCTTGAACGTGAACGGCTTCACCACGCCATCCGTGGAATAGCTGAGGCACGAGTTGTTGGAGCCAAAGTCAATGCCGATGGTGGCGCGGCGGTTGCGGATGTATTCGGGCGTGTGCGTGCCCGACAAGTCCTTGAAATTGTCGGTCGCGTTTTTGGTCATCAAATAGCCGATCACCTGGTCGGTGCCGCCCACATTCTTGCGGATTTCCAAGCCCGCCACCGGCTGGTTGAACCGGTAGATTTCGTATTTATGCAAGTCGCCGGACTTGCCAATCGGATAATAGACAAGCTTGTCGCCCTCCAGCCGTTTTTCGGGCGTGCCGTTGTCGTGCGTGAATTTAAATTCTTCCATTGCCGAGCCTTCGCCGTACACAAACTGCCCCTTGTCGTTGGTCACGATGCGCCACGGATTTTCCCAGCGTTTAAAGAACGGAACCACTTTCACCGATGTGTCATTGGCGGGCACTTCGTTGTAGAGATAATAGTTTTTCCAGTGTTCGGAAATAAAATTGGGCCACAGGATTATGTGCCGCCCGGTATCCATCGGCTCAATCTTGTACTCCCGCTCGATGGGGGTCATGTGCTTGTCTCCCACAAAAAGCCGGATGCGGACTTTAAGCTTGTACTCGTTTGGTTTGAGTTCGGCATACAACTGGTGGAAGTCTTTCTTGCCTTGCAGCAGGTCGGCCAGGTTGTTGCCAAACAGCAAGATAGCCGCCCGGCTGATGGGCAGCGGGAAATACAAGTCCTCGTTGCGGCCCAAGTCGCGCACTTTCAGGTAATGCACGGCGGCATTGTCCAGCGGTTGGGTTTCATCTTCGGTGAAGAACTGCGAAACGGTTTCGGAATCGAGCAGCAACGATTTCGGGTCAATTTCCACGGCATTGCCACCCGGATCATTGAGATAAAACACGCCGTCGCGATGAAAATAGCCCGATTTCACGGCAAACAGCTCGTGGTACGGAGCCGCAAAGTTCAGTTCGCCATCCAGCGTGCCGCTTTCCTCGATATTCGGAGCCTTGGCCTTGATTTCCTCGGCAAATTTCTGGGCAAACTCCCGCAAGCCCAGCAGTGACAAGGCCACTTTTCCCGCCCGGTTTTGGTTTATTTTCTGCTCGAACGACGGAACCCGCGCGGCGATGGTTTTCACCAAAAGGTACAGTTTTTTCAAGTCATCGGCACCCAGATTGCCGTACACCAGCGGATCGTCGAACTTGCCGTTGCGGTACCAGCCAATGTCCGTGGTGTCAGGCAGGTTGGTGTAGGCCGCCGCCGGAAACACCAGCGAATACGGCGATGTGCCGCCAATCAGTTTGCCGTTGTAATAGACCATTTGCACGGCGGGCTTGGCCTGCGGGTCGTTGCGGCTCAGTGCATCGGGTTCCGTCCACAAGTCCGTGTCATCAAACAGCATCCGCCCCAGCGACGTAGGGATGGAATACAAATCCTTACTATCCTGGAAATCCAGCGTAAGCGGAGCGGCAATTTTAATGCGGTTCGGAAACAACGCCATGCACGCAATCAAGCCTTTCCACTCGGCAATCAGTGAGTTGTAGAACTTAATCAGGCCAGTGGTTTTGATGTTCGGGTCTTCCTGCGTGTATTTCAGCGCAAAGCCGTAGAGCCGCGCCCTTGCCCACGGTGTGGGCACACCCGAAATCATGGTGTTGAGTGTGGCCGCGTCAATTTCCTGCGTGGCCATGTCGCCCGTCTGGATGCCTTGGATGTAGGGCTTCTGCTGGTCGAAACGGTTCCATTTTCCACGGTCGCCGTTGCGCACCTGCGAGCTTTGTATTAAAAGGGATTTGGGCATATTTTTAATTCGGAATTATGAATTTAGAGTTCGGAATGGGGGTTTGGGTGTTTTGAAAGGTACTATTTTTTGACAAACCGCAAATAATTGCCAAACTCCATACGTACCGGCATAATTCTGATATCATTTGGACTCACTTCTATTGACAATAAATATTGTACAATTTTTTCTTTTTTAATGGCATTCCTTAAAATTATAGGCAAATCCTTGAGAATCATCTCATCTGTTATCACTAAGGATTCAAAGGTATTTATAAATTTAATTAGCTTCTGAGCATCAGAATAGACATCTCCTTCTTTGTTTCTTGTTCGCAAGTTGATAGATGTATCAATTTGAAAATTAATGCAATATTCATCTGCGGTCTCGTCAATTTCCACAAAAAACCCTTGAGAGGAGATATTTCCCAAATCCTGATTTCCACATTTCAATTCTGGGATATTAAATTTTCCTTTTCTTACGTCTATCTTCATTATCCTCACATTAAAATTTATGATTAATTATCACCCTTAACCTACCGAAATTTTAGCGAATCGTAACTTATGGTTGTTATTTTATCAGTTTTCAATTAGCATCCGCAAGCATAATGCCTTCTCTATCGCAACCAAAAACCAAGATTTTGCACTATCCTAACGTAAGATGCGGCCAGGTTTTGGCTTTTCAAAAGATACTATTTTTTCAAATACACTAAGAAAATAAGTTATACTTCAGCACGCAGTAAATGGCCCGGAAGCCGTCTTTCCAATTGATTTTCTTGCCTTCCTCATACGTGCGGCCGTAATACGAAATACCCACTTCATAAATGCGTATTTTGGGCACACGGGCTATTTTGGCGGTCACTTCCGGCTCGAATCCAAAACGGTTTTCTTTCAACTCAATGGCCTGTATCGTTTCTGTTTTAAACAGCTTGTAGCAGGTTTCCATGTCGGTCAGGTTCAGGTTGCTGAACATATTAGACAGGAATGTCAGGAATTTATTGCCGATGGTGTGCCAGAAAAACAGGATCCGGTGGGGCTGGCTACCCATGAACCGCGAGCCGAAAACCACATCGGCAAAGCCCGCCAGCACCGGCCGGATCAGCATATTATACTCCTCAGGGTCGTATTCCAGGTCGGCATCCTGAATGACCAAGTAATCGCCGGTGGCCTTGGCGATGCCCGTGTGGATGGCGGCTCCCTTGCCACGGTTTACCTCATGCTTGTGATACGCTATGTCCATGTCCGGGTTGGACTGCCGGTAACGGTCAATCGCATCTTCGGTGTCGTCCGTGGAGCAGTCGTTCACGATGATGATTTCCTTGCGGATATTATTGAGCAGTTGCACCGCTTTCACCTTGTCAAGAATCAGATGGATGGTACGCCCTTCGTTATAGGCGGGAATGACGATGGATAGTTTTTCAAAGGTGACAGGTTGCATACATTGGTGTCAAGTGAAAGAAGGGAAGATGGAATACCCAAATGGCAGGATGCGATTGGTGAAGGAAGCCAGTTTTTCTAAAATCCATACAGTTTCACCAGCGCATCATGGATGCGTTTGATCAGTTTCTCGCTTTTGTTGGCAAACGCCCCGTCGGCGGTGTCCTTTACGAAGGTTTCCTTGAAGCGGTCGAATGGGCTGGTCAGGAAGTTGGTGCTGAAGTTGTGCCGCTGGTATTCGCTGTTTTTGGGGAACAGCTTGTTGAATTCAAATTTGCGCAGGTCGCGGACGGTTGTTGTGCCAAACATTTCGGGGTTGTACATCAGCCGTTCGCCGCCGCCCGCGCTGCGCCACAAATGCCGCAGCCAGCCTTCGCGCAGTTCGTCGTTGACGATGCGGAAATGAAACAGGCCCATGTACTTTAGCACCGCGTCCAGTTCCACCTTGGTGATGTCCTCGTAGCCGGTGATATTTTTCAAGTCGCCGCGCTGGGCGGAGGCAAAAAAGTCGGTATTGTCCAGCCCGATCAGGAAAGAGAAGGCGGTAAAGAGCGTGAATTTCTTCAAAAATACATTGGAAGCCTCGGTTTCGGGCAGGAAATCCTTGAAGTCCAGCTTCTGGCTGTCGTCCACGGATCGGAAAAAATACTGCACGCCGCTGGCTTTGTCGTCCTTTATTTTCTGCAAATCGGCATCGTTGGATTTGAAAAAATCGTAAGCCGCAAACGCGCAGAACAATTCAATGTAGTGCGAATCGTTGCGCTGGCGGTTGCCGCCCGTAATCGTGTCCGGTTCGGCTTGCGGCGTGGTGAAGTCGTTGGTGGGCGTGCCGAGCATATAGAATTTCTGGTACGTGCGCCGCACACTCAGGTCGTCTTCGTAAAACATCATGGCGGCCTGCGAATTCATGGAGAAATTCTTGGAGTCGGCCACCACTTTCTGCATCGCCCGCGAGGATTGCGTGGGCGAGATAAACGAGAAATAACTCGTCAGCAGCGTGGCCCCGATAAACAGCTTGTCCAATGTCTTGCCTTGGTGCCGTTCGCGCACGGCCTTGTCCAGCGCGGCGGGCATGACCGGGATCGAGGAGGCTCCCGTGCCGCCAAACACCGAACCCATGATGAACAGTTTGGCATTGCCGGTGGCGTTGGCGTTGTACAACTCGTCAATGAAGGCCGACAGGTTGCCACCCGGATTGCGGTTCACCTCGTCCACAATGGCGTGGTACATGAGCATGGAACCCAAGTGCGTTTGGGCGCGGTAGCCGTGCTTGAGGTCAAACCCCTGCACGTTTTCGGTAAAAAGCAGGTTTGCCAAGTCGCGTTCGGGTTCGGTGGCGTAGCTGGCCTTGGCAATGCGCTGGAAACTGCCTGTATCGGCCCGCGAATAATCGGGCGAAAACTTGTAGAAGACAATCTTGGCCGAGAAAAACGTGTCGGCGTGCGGCGTTTGGGTCTTGTTCTCGCCCTTGGCCTTCAGGTACGAATCCACGAGTTCCTGCAACCGGGCAAAATTGCCGTTTTCCAAGTCGGTATCCAACGCCAGCAGGTGTATCTCGGTGTTGTCAAACATTCCCATGGCACACAAGTGCACGAATGATTCCAGGCAGCGCATCCCGGTTCCGCCGATGCCGATGATAAAGTGTTTGTTCATGGATTAGATTGGTGGTTGAATGGCTTTAGGGTCGAATGGTTGAAAAAATCCCCCGGATTGCCGGGAAGGTTTGGGCTTTTTGAAAGATACTATTTTTTAAATGCGGAATGCGGATTCGGGAATGCGGAATGCTGGCAGGTTTGGGGTTTTTGAAAGCTGAAAGCCCCGTCTTTAGCGGGGATACTATTTCCGTCGCGCAAAACCCGCCAGTCAAAAAAGCCTTTTATTTTACGGTGGGCTTGCTTTCACCAAGCCTCCGTGCGGCTACCCGGTCATTCAATACGAATTTTTCCGTAAAGATATTGTTTTACCCGTACAACCAAATTTTTGCCCGACTTTCGCGATTGCGCCTTTCGTTTGCAGTTGTCGCGCGAATCCGGGAACTTGCCGGCCTTATGCCCATTGTAACCGCAACGGGGTTTTGCCTTCCGCAAACATACTATTTTCCCGTTGGCACACCACACCAATATCCACCCATAAGCCCCCATGAAAACAACCGTTGACGCACCCGCCAAGGAACAGAAATACTTCATCATTGACTTCGACAGCACGTTCACCAAGGTGGAAGGCTTGGACGAACTGGGCAAAATATCGTTGCAAGGCAATGCCAAACGCGAAGAATCGCTGGCCGAAATCCACCGCGTGACCGAATTGGCCATGAACGGCGAACTCTCGTTCAGCGAAGCTCTGCAACGCCGCGTGGACTTGCTCAAGGCCCACCGCGACCACCTGCCGGAGTTGGTGAAAGTGCTCAGCGGCAAGATTTCGGATTCGTTTGAACGCAACCGCAATTTCCTGACCGAGTACGCCGACCATATCCTGGTGATTTCCAGCGGCTTCCGCGAATTCATCGTGCCCATTGTGACGGCTTTGGGCATCAAAGAGGAAAATGTTTTCGCCAACTCGTTCGTGTTTGATGCGCAAGGCAACATCACTGGGTTCGACAAGCAGAATCCACTCTCGCGCGACAAGGGCAAGCCCGAACTGATCAAACAACTGAACCTCCAAGGCGACGTGTACGTGATTGGCGATGGCTATACGGACTACGAAATCCGCGAGGCCGGGCTTGCCAACCGCTTTTATGCCTTCACCGAAAATGTGGAACGCGGCAAGGTAATCGCCCATGCCGACCACGTGACCCCGAGCCTCGACGAGTTCCTGTTCGTGAACAAGCTGCCTGCCAGCCTGTCATATCCCAAAAACCGGATGAGCATTTTATTGCTGGAAAATATCCACCCGCGCGCCGCCGACCTGTTCCGCAACGAAGGTTTCAGGGTGGAGATGGTCAAAGGCGCGCTGGACGAGGACGAACTGGCCGAACGCATCCGCGATGTGAGCGTGCTGGGCATCCGCAGCAAGACGCAGGTAACCGCCAAAGTGCTGGAAAACGCCAACAAACTCATGTGTATCGGCGCGTTTTGCATCGGCACCAACCAGATAGACTTGCAGGCCGCCCAGCAGCGCGGCATCGTGGCGTTCAATGCGCCATACAGCAACACCCGCTCGGTGGTGGAACTGGCCATCGGCGAAATGATTGTGCTGATGCGCGACATTGCGGAAAAAAGCAACAAGATGCACGCCGGCCAGTGGGACAAATCGGCGGTGGGCAGCCACGAAATCCGGGGCAAAAAGCTGGGTCTGGTGGGCTACGGCAACATCGGCACGCAATTGTCGGTGGTGGCCGAGGCGTTGGGCATGAAGGTGTATTACTACGACCTGGTGGAAAAACTGGCGTTGGGCAATGCCCGCCGCTGCAAAACGCTGGGCGAACTGCTGGAAGTGGCCGACGTGGTGACGCTGCACACCGACGGCCGCAAGGAAAACGCCAACCTGATCGGCGAAAAGGAATTTGCCCGGATGAAGGACGGCGTGATTTTCCTGAACCTGTCGCGCGGGCACATCGTGGACGTGTCGGCATTGGCCGCCGCCGTGCGCAGCGGAAAAGTGCGCGGCGCGGCCGTGGATGTGTTTCCGTACGAACCCAAAACCAACAGTGAGGAATTCATCAACGAGTTGCGTGGCCTGCCCAACGTGATTCTGACACCGCACATTGGCGGCAGCACCGAAGAGGCGCAGGAAAACATCGCCAATTTTGTGCCGGGCAAGCTGCTCGATTTCATCAACAAGGGCAACACGTTCGGCAGCGTCAATTTTCCCAACATCCAACTGCCCGACCTCAACGAGGCGCACCGCATGATTCATATCCACCAGAATGTGCCGGGTGTGCTGGCCAAAATCAACAGCATCCTGGCGCACTACGAAATCAACATCCGCGGCCAATTCCTGAACACCAGCGAAGATGTGGGCTACGTGATCACGGACATCAGCCGGGCGTATAACAAGGAAGTGGTTGCCGAACTCAAGAACATACCGCATACCATCAAGTTCCGGATGCTGTATTAACAAAGGCGGGTTTTGGAAAAGTTTAAAATTTCCCCTCCGCAAAACAGCCTGCCTGCTGGACAGGCAGATATCTTCCGAAACCGCGAAACCCGCCCGTTTCCGGCCATCCGCACCGCCAAACCATACAATTCACCAGATGAATCCAACCACCCAACCCGCCCGCTCCCAAATTATTCTGGCACTGCTGGCGGTCTATTTCATTTGGGGCAGCACGTATCTGTTCATCCATTTCGCCACCGAAACCATGCCGCCGCTGCTCATGATGGGCATCCGTAACTTCATTGCGGGCGGCGTGCTTTATTTGTTTGCGCGGTTCAGGTCGGGCGGCTCGGCTCCCACTGTAAACCACTGGAAATCAGCCATCCTGCTCGGTTTTCTGCTGCTCGTGATTGCCAATGGCGGCATGGCATTGGCCTTGCGCACCATTCCGTCGGGCATCGGGGCGTTGCTGGTGGCCATGCTGCCCATCTGGATTGTGCTGCTCAACTGGTTTGCCTTCAACCGCCAACGGCCCAACCTGCCCGTAACGGCGGGCTTGCTGTTGGGCACGGTCGGGTTGGTTGTATTAATCGGGCCGGGCAAATTTTCACCGGATGCGCCACTCAATTGGGTGGGCGTGGCCATTATCATGGTGGGCGTGCTTTCGTGGGGCTTGGGCACATTGCTGGCCCCGAAGCTGCCGCTGCACCCGTCGCAATTGCAGGCCACGGCCATGCAGATGTTTGCGGGCGGCGTTGTGTTGCTGGTTTGCAGTGCCGTTTACGAACAACCTTCGCTTGACGTTTTCCGGCAACTCACGCCCAAAGCGGGCTGGTCGCTGCTGTATCTGATTGTGATCGGCTCCTGGATCGGCTTCACGGCCTACGCGTGGCTGGCCCAGAACGCGCCGCCGCACATCACCGCCACGTATGCGTACGTGAATCCGGTGGTGGCCATGGGACTTGGCTGGGCGTTTGGCGGCGAGAAACTCGGCGGGCAATCGGTGCTGGCGGCGGCAATAATCCTGTCGGGTGTGATCCTGATTACGAGTCAGAAAAGATTGAAAAGGGAACCGGCGGAAACGGTAAAATCGTAGGCGCAGGGAATAGTATGTTTTGAAAAGGCCAAACCCGTGCACAATGGATTTATCTTTCGACCCCGACGGGTTTCTGATGCCATACACGGCCGTGACTGCAGATTTGGAATCCTTTAAGGAAACATTTGTCGGCGGCTTTCCGGATTCGGCCACGCGGGGCGGCATTTTCAACAATTACCTGGACTGGCTCGCAACGTTCAGGTCAACCGTCTGCCAGACCGGCTTTTACCAGTGGATTGACGGCAGCTTCGTGACCCGCAAAAACAACCCGAACGATTTAGACATTGTGACGTTTGTGGACCATGCTGTTTATCTGGAAAAAGAGCGAAACATCGGGGCTTTCAAAAGCCTGAAATTCCGCAAGGAAACCAAATTGGATTTGTATTTTGCGAACGTATATCCGGCAAACCATGCCCTGCGCAAAAACTTTGAATTTGATTCGGCTTATTGGCTGGATTTGTTTTCCAAAAACCGCCTGAAGCAACACAAGGGTTTTATCCAAATTGATTTTTAAAGCCATGAATATTCAAGATCCACTGATGATTGAAATTCTTTCCACGCTGGAGAGAATGGACAAGGCCAACAAAGCCATCATCTTTCACAAAAGCCAGTCAATGCCCGATGCCAATTCGATTGGCAACTATGAAAGACAAAAAGCGGATTTTCTCGAACAGTTGGCCACACTGCTGCACGAATACCAAGTGGAAGTGGTGGTGCCCAAACAGGCGGCTTAGAAAAATAGTATGTTTTAAAACACCCAAACCCACCCATGAACATCCTCATCCTTGGAGCCACCGGACGTACCGGCAAATATCTGCTGAATGAGTCGCTGGCAAGGGGCCACCGGGTTTCGGTGCTGGTCAGGGACAAAGACAAACTGGCCGGAACTTCCGGAAAACTGGCCGTTTTTGAAGGAATGCCCACCGACACAAAGGCTCTGCAAAACGCGGCCCAAGGTTGCGAAGCCATTTTGAGTGCCTTGAACATTTCCCGAACATCCGATTTCCCTTGGGCGAAACTCCGCACACCCAAGGATTTTCTCTCGCAAACCATGCGCAATATCCTCGCACTAAAAGGCGCGCGGCGGATTGTGGTCACCTCGGCTTGGGGCGTTGGCGAAACGCGCGGCGAAATACCCGTTTGGTTTCGTTGGCTCATAGACCACAGCAACATCCGCTATCCCTACGAAGACCACGGTAACCAAGAAGAGTTGCTAAGGCAAACCGATGGTGACTGGACCGTTGTTCGGCCCGTCGGGCTGACCGATTCGCTCAAAAACCGGGCAATCCAAGTCAGTTTTGCCAACCAGCCGCCCCCAAGCCTAACCATCAGCCGGTTGAATGTGGCGAAATTCATGCTGGATGCGTTGGAAAATCATTCTTTTGTTCGAAAATGCCCCACCATTTCCGAAAAATAAGCATTTATGGCACCGGCAACTTTCAATGCGTTCAAATTTGCGAATACAATCATTTTCTTGCTGCTGTCCTGTATTCACTTTTACTGGGCATTCCACATACTTTTCACTGCCAGCACGCGTCTCATGAATGCCACCGTGCCGGAAGCCAACGGGAAGCCGCTGTTCGCACCCTCATTTGGAGCCACCCTTCTCGTGGCAGTTGGGTTATTGGTCTTTGCTTTCTTGTCTGCTTGGGGAATACAACCAATTTACAAGGGAATGTCTCCTTTTATGGTATCGCCTTGGTGGTGTGTGTACGGCAACCTATCCATTGCCATCATTTTTTTGCTGCGTTCCATCGGTGATTTCAAATACGTGGGCTTTTTCAAGAAAATCGAAGGCACTGCCTTCGCCCGCAACGATACGCGGTTTTATTCCCCGCTGTGTCTGTTTATCGCAGTCGTTGCGTTTTGCATATGTTGGTCTATTTGGCATTGAAAATCCGTGACCAACCCACCGCAGCAAAAGGACATTGCCCTATGCCTGCACGGCGCAACCCCTAAAATAGTATCTTTCAGAAAGCCTAAACCTATCATCAGTTTTCCGCAACCAACCATCCAGCCCATGAATATCTTCTTCACCCCCGGCCCGGCCCAACTCTACCCTACCTTTGAAACGCACCTGCACCAGGCCATATCCGCGCAGATCAGCTCCATTTCGCACCGCAGCAAACAGTTCCGTAGCATTTACCAGCACACCGCCGAGCAACTGCGCCAATTGCTGAATATTCCGGCAGACCGGGCAATACTCTTCACCGGGTCGGCAACCGAGATTTGGGAACGCATCATCCAGAATTGCGTGGAACGTGAAAGTGCGCATTTCGTGAACGGCTCGTTTTCCAAGCGGTTTTGTGAATTTTCAACGGAAATCGGCAAGCAGGCGCAGAAAATCGAGGCTCCGTTCGGGCAGGGTTTCGATGTTTCGCAGCATACTGTTTCAGACACCGCCGAACTCATCTGCCTGACGCACAACGAAACCAGTTCGGGCGTTTCAATGCCCGTGGCCGACATTCATTCTTTCCGCAAAAAGCACCCAGGTAAGATTATCGCCGTTGACATGGTTTCTTCGGCCCCGTATCCCGACCTTGATTGGAACCTGGTGGACACGGCTTTTTTCTCGATACAGAAAGGCTTCGGACTGCCCGCCGGACTGGGCGTGTGGATTGCCAACGAGACCTGCCTGCAAAAGTCCGAAAGCCTGAAAGCCAAGGGTTTATACATCGG
>JANPIL010000138.1:0-2486 GCA_031424975.1 Sphingobacteriales bacterium | reverse complement strand
ACCATTGGCGGCAACGGGACTTTTGCCGGAGCCAGCCTCTTTTTCGAGGAATTCGGCATTCCGACCGTGGGCGCGCCGGGCACCATTGACAACGACCTGTACGGAACCGATTTCACCATCGGCTTCGACACGGCGGTGAATACCGCACTCGACGCGATTGACAAGATCCGCGACACCGCCGACTCGCACGACCGGATATTCTTCATCGAGGTCATGGGCCGCGATTCGGGCTACATCGCCATCCAGTCGGGCATTGGCGGCGGTGCGGAACTGGTCATGGTTCCCGAAACGTTTACCCCGATCGACGAAGTGATCAAAACCATCGAGGAAGGCTGGAGCCGGTCCAAATCGTCGTTCATCATTATTGTGGCCGAGGGCGAGGGCGGCGGCGCAACGGAAGTAGGCAACACCGTGAAACAACGCTTCCCCGAGGCCGACATCCGCATCACCAACCTGGGCCACGTGCAGCGCGGCGGCAGCCCCACCGCCTTTGACCGCATCCTGGCCAGCCGCTTGGGCGTGGGCGCAGTGGAAGGACTCATCAACGGGCATAAGGGCGTTATGGTGGGCGTGATCAACAACAAGCTGGCCTACACGCCCTTCAACGACTGCATCAATCTCAGCAAGCCCATCAGCGACGATCTGGTGCGCATCGTGGAGATTCTGAGCGTGTAAAGCCTCCCCCAACCCCCTCCGAAGGAGGGGACTAAAAAGAGGCTCTTGAAGATAGTATCTTTTGGAAACCCGAAACCTGCCCGCTTCAAAAGCCCCCTCTTTCGGAGGGGGTTGGGGGAGGCTCCTTAACCCACCCGCACTTTGATACTGACAACCATACTGGCAACCGTTTTTGCCGCCCTCAAGATTTCCGGCATCGGGCTGGTGCCCGTTTTCCTCGTGTTGGCCTCGGCAGTGTTCCTGTGGGGCATGGTGGTGCAGAACAGCCTGAAAACGCGCAAAATCCGCATGGAAACGCAATTGCAGAATGTGGGCAAGGCGGCACTGCTGCGGATGCAACTGCTGGCCCGCTTGGGCGGCTTGGTGCAAACCGACCTGGTGGCCGACCAAGAAGGCTACGACGAGGCCAAACTCACCGCCGAAATGGCGCGGGTCGGCACCACCGTCGAAAACCTGGGCTTTGCCGACCACCCGGAGGCACGGCAACTGCAAGGCAGCCTTGCCAGCAACGCAACGCTTCTCGTAACGGCGCAACGCCAGTTCCGGGCGGCACGCGAAAGCTACAACGAACTCTGCCAGCAAATGCCCTACAAGCTGGTGGCGGCGGTGGCGGGCTTCAAGCCGGAACCGGTGATTAAATAGGCCGGGATGGCCCGATGCGGCGGGCCTCCCCCCTGTCTGCCGACAGGCAGGCAACCCCCTCCGAAGAAGGGGGCTTTTAAACGGGTGGGTTTGGGCTTCTGGAAAGATACTATTTTGCCGGTTCTCTTTTAGCCCCCTTACAATTCCAGCCGGTTCATTGTTTCGCCGAGGGCGGCTTCCATATCGGCAAAACGCCGCAGCACGCCTTGCACAAACGCTTGGTCTTCAATAATTTGGCGCACCTCCACTTCGCTGGCCACGTCCAGTTCGCTGATCTTGTACGTCTGTTCCAGCATCCCCCGCTCCAGCTTGACGATGTATTTTCCATTCCAGGCAAAAAGCGTGATCTGGCATTCGGGATGCGGGATTTGGGCAAGTACGCGCATGGCATCGGGGTTGGTTACGGGTTTCGGGTTTTGCAAACATACTATTTTCCGGCCTGCTCCAGCAGGAACGCCTTGAAATCCGGGGAGTTGTAGGCGGCCATGCCTTCGTGCCGGAACGCGAGTTTGCCCGCGCCTGAAATCACGAACGTGGTGGGAATCGTTTTACCGGCATACATGGCCGGAATGGAATTGTCCGCGAGCCGGTACACGGGAAACGTGTATTTTTTGCGGCGCATGAACCGCCGCAGTTTATCGGTGTCCTCATCCACGGAAACCATCACGAAAGCCACGTTTTCCGATTGGGTGGCGGTGTACAAGTCTTGGATTCCGGGCATTTCGGCCACGCAGGGCGGACACCAAGTGGCCCAGAAATTCATGAAAATGGCTTTCCCTTTCAGTTCCTTGAGCAAAACGGGCTTGCCGTCGAGTGTGCGCAAGGCAAGGGCATAGCTGGCCTCGGGCTGTTGCGCGGGCGGGGTTTGGGGGCTGGCATCAGCCAGGCCCGCCGCCAGCACCAGGCGTTGCGCCTGCCCGATGGCTTCGGTGTGCCAGCCGGTAAGGTACAGGCCCGCCGGAATGCCCAGCCAAAGCAGCCATTCAAAGGCGGGATGTTTTAAAAATGCGGGGATACGCATATTTGGCCAAGGCGGGTTTTCGTGTTTGAAAAGATACTATTTTTGGAACATCATTCACGCATTTATTTCAATCCCCATGAAAAAGACCCTAATCACCGCCATGCTCGCCGCCACAGGTTTGGGCGCGTGGGCGCAAGATACAAAAACA
>JANPIL010000137.1:0-20313 GCA_031424975.1 Sphingobacteriales bacterium | reverse complement strand
GCCACGCCCTGAAAGGCAAAGGCCAGAAGATTTACGAACACGACGTGCGCGTGATGGTGGAGGCGGGCAACATTTACCGTTACCCCGATTTGGTGGTGGCTCCCGAAACCGATGAAAGCGACGAGTACAACGTGACCCAGCCGGGCCTGATTATTGAAGTGCTGTCGGAAAGCACCGAACACACCGACCGCAACAAAAAACTTAAGGAATACTGCCGCATTCCGTCGCTGCGGTATTACCTTTTGGTCTCGCAAGACGAATGCTTGGTGGAAACTTACAGCCGGAAAGGAGAGGAATGGATGTATGATTTCCACACAAAACCGACTGAAATTATACAATTGGATTTTTACCAAGCAACCTTGGAATTGAGTGCAATCTATGAAAACATAAAACTCGCGGGCTGAAAGTGCGGCGGGTTTGGCCGTTGAAAAACATACTATTTCCGTAATCCCGATTCCCATGAAAAACCTCCGGTTTCTCCTTCTTTTCATTGCTTTCGCGTGGCTCGGTGGCGAGGCAATGGCGCAAGTGGAAAAAGACAACCTGCCCACTTTCAACGCGAAGCGCATCAAGATAAACCGCAATGCCATGACAGTGGTGGGCGGCTGGGCGGTGGGCAACTTTCTGGTGAGCGGTCTGCTCATTGGCCGCAGCGAGGGCAGCACCAAAGCGTTCCACCAGATGAACGTGGGCTGGAACCTAATCAACTTGGGCTTGGCGGGCTTTGGCTATTACAGCGCCACGCGGGCCGACCCGGCGGCTTTGGGCTTGTACGCTTCGATAAAAGACCAGTACGGCATCGAAAAGACTTTCCTGCTGAACGCGGGCCTGGACGCGGGCTACATGCTGGGCGGCCTGTACCTGACCGAGCGGGCAAAAAACGCAAGCAAAAACCAAGAGCGGCTCACGGGTTTCGGGCAGTCCATTGTGCTGCAAGGCGGATTCCTGTTTGTCTTCGATTTGGCGATGTATTTTATCGTCAACCACCACGGGCAGTTGCTGGAACCGCTGCTCAAAAACGTGACTCTGACTGGCGGACTGACCGGCGTGGGTGTGCGGTGGGATTTTTAGGCAGGTTTGGGCTTTTGGGAAGATACTATTTTGGAGGCAGGCGTTTTGATTCCCGAATCCGCAATCCGATTTCCGCACCCGGCAGTCAGTCTTCCAAGATGTTGTTCATGAATGTGCATTTCAAGGCCATCCACGCCACGAGGCACACCAACGCCCAGCGCAGGTAGATTTGGTAAAAATCCTCGGTGTCCTTGTAGCGGTTTTCCACCACCGGGGCTTTTTCGTAGCGGTCAATCTGCTTGAAAATGTTTTGCAGCGCATTGGCGTTGGAAGCCCGGTAGAAACGGCCCTCGCCAATCCGGGCAATCTGCCGCATGATTGTCTCGTCCACCGTATTGTCCTGCGCAAAAACCCGTCCCTGCGCATTCACGGCCTGCACCAGCCCTTCGCGCCCCACCAGTATCGTGTAGAGTTTTATCTGGTTTGCCTTGGCCAGCCGCGCCGCTGTGAGCGGGTCAATGTTGCCGGCCGCGCTTTCTCCGTCGCTGATGACAATGGCCACCTTCGATTTGGATTTCGATTCGCGCATCCGGTTGATGGTCACGGCGATAGCCGAACCCAACGCTGTTTCGGGATTTTGGATCATGCCGTAATTTACCTCGCGCATCAATTCGGTGAGCAGCGCGTAATCAGTGGTGAGGGGGGCCAGCGAATAGGCATCGCCGGCAAACACCACCACGCCGATGCGATCCTGGAAGCGGCTGTTGATGAAATTGCGCGCCAGCCGTTTGGCCGCCTCCAAGCGGTTGGGTTTGAAATCCAAGGCCAGCATGGAACGCGACACATCAAGCACCAGCATGATGTCGATGCCGGTGGATGAAAGTTCCACGCGCTGGTTCACGCGCTGCGGCCGCGCCAACGCCACCAGCAGCAACGCCACGGCAAGCCCGGCCAACACATCGGGCACGAAGCGCAAAAAGGCCGTCAGCGACCAGCCGATGGCGCGCCCCGGCAGCGACAGGCTCAGTTTCTGGCGGAAACGGACAAACAGCAGCCAGCGCACCACAAACAGCAGCGGTATCACCGGCAGGCCGTACAAAAAAAGCCGCTGGCCCCACGAAAAGCCGCGCAGGGTTTCGGGTTCAAACCAAGAAATCGAGTGCCATTCCAATGCGGGTTTTGGGGTTCGGGGTTTGCAATTTTGTGTGGGCAATAAAATCTATCTTTGTGCCAAATTTAATGCGGTATTTACAAGAAAGTAACGGTCTGGCAAGATAAATGAGCAAATGAATGAATGAGCGAATGAGTAAATGAATGTTTGGCAATCAATGGCTGGCAATATTTCATAGCTCAAAGCATTTCTGCCCGGACAAAACAGTATCTTTCAAAAAGCCCAAACCCCGGTCGGAATTCCGAATTCGACATTCCGAATTCCTGCTTCCCCATTCCCCATGTTCCAAGAAATCACGCACCTGATCCGCAAGGAAATCCTGCTCGAATGGCGGCAACGCTACGCCCTGAACGGGATGCTGCTGTACATTGTCGGCACCATATTTATCTGTTACCAGAGTTTCAACCTGCGCAATGAAACCATCAGTGTACCCACTTGGAACGCCTTGTTTTGGATTATCCTGCTGTTCACTTCCGTCAATGCCGTTGCCAAAAGCTTCATGCAGGAGCGGGCGGGGCGGTTGCTGTACTATTATGTTCTGGCAAGTCCGCAAGCGATTATCCTATCCAAAATAATTTATAACGCGCTGTTAATGAGCTTAATTGCGTTGATTGGCTATTTCTTTTACGCGGTTGTGCTCGGCAATCCCGTGGGAGACCAGCCGTTGTTTATCGCCAACATTTTGCTTGGCGGCATCGGTTTTGCCTCGGCACTCACCATGGTGTCGGGCATTGCCTCCAAGGCGGGCAACAACAGCGTGCTGATGGCGGTTCTGGGCTTTCCGGTGATGCTGCCCATGCTGCTGCTGCTCATTAAAATCTCCAAGAATGCCATTGACGGCCTGGACCGCTCGGTGAGCACGGACGAACTGCTGACGCTGCTGGCACTGAACGCGATTGTGCTGGTGCTGTCGTACCTGCTGTTTCCGTATTTGTGGAAAAGTTGAGCTTTCCCGTACAAGCCAAAGGTTTCGGTTGTAAATTTGCGGCGGCACACGCTCCGGCTTGCGCTTTTCCGGGAAAATCCTGCGGATTTTGCACAAGCTAAAGCGTGTGCTACTGCCACCGGGAACAGCAGGCCCGCATTCCTTGTTCTACTCAAAACAATCGCCGCAATGAATATGCTCAGACAATCGTGGTGGAAAATATTGGCGGTGGTGCTGCTGTTCTATACCATCATCGGCGGGTTCCTCATGCGCGTGCCACGCCTGCCCATCCTGCACGAAACCATCCGCAATATGCATTTCCACGTGGCGCTGTGGTTTGCGATGATGATTATCCTGACGTTTTCGGTGGTCTATTCCATCAAGTATCTGCGCAACCCGGTTGCCCGCAACGATGATTTTGCCGTTGAAACGGCCAATGCCGGCATTCTGATTGGCTTGCTGGGCATTGCCACGGGCAGCATCTGGGCCAAATTCACGTGGGGCGCGTGGTGGGTGCAAGATCCGAAACTGAACGGGGCCGCCATTGCCATGTTAATTTACCTGGCCTATCTGGTGCTGCGCGGCTCGCTACAGGATGCCCAGCAACGCGCCAAAATCAGTGCCATCTACAATATTTTCGCTTTCGGAATGCTGATTCCGCTGCTCTACATTTTGCCGCGCCTCAAGGGCGTGGACTCGCTGCATCCGGGGCAGGGCGGCAATCCGGGTTTCAGCGCGTATGATCTGGACAACGACCTGCGCAAAGTGTTTTATCCGGCCATCATCGGCTGGACGCTGCTGGGTTTGTGGGTGGCCTCCATTCGCATCCGCATCCGGGCGGTTGAACAGAAAATGGAAGACAGGATTGCCGTGAACGGATGAAAATCGATTCTGAATTGAAAATTCCGTTCATCTTGAAATCTTTCAAAAATAGTATCTATCAAAAACACCAAACCCGCCGTTTTAAGATGTTGAAGAAATTGAAGTTTCTCTGTTTGGCCATGGTTTTTTCATTGAACATCCAAGCCCAACAGCCCGTTAGTGAAGTGGAAATGGCCGATGCCTTGCGTGCCAACGGCATGATTTACGTGGTGGTGCTGGTGGTGTCAGTGGTTATGGCCGGTTTTATCGCGTACCTGATTGCCACCGACCGCAAGGTTTCGCGGATTGAAAAGGAATTGAATGACAAATAAAATGCCTATAAGCAGAACGCAGTATTTTCGGAATCTTAACTTTCAATTAACATGAAACTCTCCCATATCATCGGCTTGGTTGTGATTGTCATTGCCATCACAGTCATCGTATCCACCACCTCAGAAGTAAGCACGTACGCCACGTTTGCCGAAGCCACCGAAATAGCGGCCAACAACCGCACCCGGAAAATCCACGTGGCGGGTGAACTGAAAAAAGATGCCGCCGGACAAATCATGGAAATGAGCTATCAGCCGGAAGTTGACCCCAACCACTTCACTTTCAAGCTGATAGACCGCGATAAACAGGAAAAACTGGTGGTGTACGGCAACCCGAAACCGCAGGATTTTGAGCGTTCGGAACAAGTCGTGGTGATTGGCAATATGCAGGGCGGCGAGTTTGTGGCCGAAAAAATCCTGATGAAATGCCCGTCCAAATACCAGGAAACCGAAATAAAAGGCGCGGAGAAAGCCAAGACACAAGCGAGTTTGTAAACACGTTCACCGTTTTCGGTTTACCGTTAAAAACCCTTTGGCCAGATTTGGTAGAGACGTTGCACCGCAACGTCTTTGTTTCCAATGAAAATGTTTCCGGTATCGGCATTGCCAACGCTGGCATTACGCAGGCAACGTTGCAGTGCAATGTCTCTACACGCCCGCCAAAAATAGTATCTTCCAGAAAGGCCAAACCTGCCTTCAATTTCCTCCTAATTCACTCATTCAAAATCCAATAAATGATTCATTACGGCATTGGTAATTTCGGGCATTTCGCCGTCATCCTGTCATTCGTCACCTCATTAGTGGCGGCCTATGGCTATTCGCAACTGAGCCGCAAGGAAAATCCCGTTGAGGTCGAGGCGTGGCGGCGGTTTTCGCGGGTGGCGTTTTTTGTCCACCTCACCGCGATTGTGGCGGTTGTCGCCGCACTTTTTTACATCATCGCCAACCATTATTTTGAATATTACTACGCCTACGACCACTCGTCGCGCAGCCTGCCGATGAAATACATCCTGGCGTGTTTCTGGGAAGGGCAGGAGGGGAGTTTCCTGCTGTGGCTGTTCTGGCACGTGTTTCTGGGCTTGATTTTCATCTTCGCCAACCGCCAGTGGGAAGGCCCGGCCATGACGGTTTTCATGCTGGTGCAGGCATTTCTGGCCTCCATGATCTTGGGCGTGGTCATTCCGGGACTCGACTTGAAAATCGGTTCGTCGCCGTTCATTTTGCTGCGCGATGCCATGCCCGACACGCCGATTTTCAAGTCTCAGCCCAATTTCATCCCCGAAGACGGCAGCGGACTCAATGCCCTGCTACAGAACTATTGGATGGTGATTCACCCGCCGGTGCTGTTTCTGGGCTACGCCTCCACGCTGGTGCCGTTTGCGTTCTGCATTGCCGGGCTGTGGTACCGCAAATATTCCGAATGGGTGCGCCCCGCCATGCCGTGGACGCTTTTTTCGGTGATGATTTTGGGTACGGGCATCATCATGGGTGGCATTTGGGCCTACGAAACGCTGAATTTTGGCGGCTACTGGAACTGGGATCCGGTGGAGAATGCCGTGTACGTGCCGTGGCTGGTGCTGGTGGCGGGCGTACACACGATGATGCTGGCCCGCAAGGACGGTACGTCGCTCAAGGCATCCATGATATTGATTATCAGTTCGTTCCTGCTGGTGCTGTACGCCACTTTCCTTACGCGCAGCGGCATTTTGGGCAATGCGTCGGTGCATTCGTTCACCGATTTGGGCTTGTCCGGTCAGTTGCTCGTGTATCTTTTGGCTTTTGTCATTTTGGCGGTGGCGTTGCTGGTGCGTGAATGGAAACGTATCCCATCCACGCAAAAGGAACTGTCGGTTTACACCAAGGAATTTTGGATTTTCATCGGGGCCACGGTCTTGGGTTTGGCGGCGTTTCAGGTGCTGGTTCCCACGTCAATTCCGGTCAGGAACAAGGTTTTAGAGGCTTTCGGGGCGGTTTCCAACGTGGCCCCACCCGCCGATGCGGTGGGTTTCTACACCAAGTTCCAGCTTTGGTTTTTCATCAGTATCGCTATTATTTCGGCTACCGGGCAGTTTTTCTGGTGGAAACGCTACGAATCGGTGAAGTCGTTGAACTGGCTGGTGATGCCCGTGCTGCTGGCCCTCATCGTGGCGGCACTGGTGGCCAGCCTGCTGCGCGTGGACGACTGGCAGTATATTGTGCTCATGTTTGCCGCCGCATTCTCCATCATCGTGAACGGCCGCATATTGTGGATGGTTGCGCGCAAAGGGTATAAGCTGTCGGGCGGTTCGGTGGCGCACATCGGCGTGGCGTTGATGCTGGTCGGGATTTTGTTTTCGTCGGGCTATTCGCGGGTCGTTTCGCTGAACCTGACGGGTCTGATGTATTCGCGCGGCGAGGATTTCACGAAGGAAAATAACAAGGAAAACAAGGAAAATACGCTGCTCTGGATCAATGAACCCACGCGGATGGACAATTACTGGGTCACGTACCGGGGCAAACGCACCGAAGTGAAAGGCGTGCCCGGCTACGTGAACCCCAAACTGCTGGAACCCGCCGATGTACCGTTCCGGGCGGTGGCGCAAAATAGTATCTCCGCAAACGGCAAAACCTACCACCAGAAAGGCGACACGGTGCGCATTTACCCCGAAAACACGTATTACGAAGTGGAATACCGCGACGAGAAAGGCCGCGTGTTCACGCTGTATCCGCGTGTGCAGCGCAATGCCGAAATGGGCGGCGTTGCCATCTCGCCCGACATCCGCAAGGAATGGGGGCGCGACTTGTACACGTTTGTGAACTACGACCCGGTAATTGGCGGCGAAAAACGCGAGTGGAGCAAACCCGAAGAACACACCGCCCACATCGGCGACACGTTGTTCCTGAACGATTACGTGGCCGTGCTGGAAGGCGTGGCCCGCGTGACCGACGTGCCGGGCTTGGTGCTGGCCTCGACCGATGCCGCCGTGCGGGCCAACATCCGCATCTTGGGCAAGGCGCAGGAATACACCGTGCAACCGACGTTCCTGATCAAAGACCGCACCGTGGGGCAACTGTCCGAAACCATTGACGACTTGGGTTTGCGCATTTCGTTCCTCAACGTTGATCCGCGCCAGGGAGCCTTTACGTTTGGCGTGAGCCGCACCCAAAAGGATTACATCATCCTTAAAGCCCTCGAAAAGCCGTACATCAACGTGCTCTGGATTGGCGCGGTGGTGATGCTGTCGGGCTTCGTGCTGTCCATTTTCAAGAAGCGGTAGCCGGACTTTCCAAGTCCGGCGGGTTTGGGCTTTTTGAAGGATACTATTTTTGAAAGGCTCAATTGGTGTCAATTGAGCCTTTTTCGGGTTTTGTTGGCTGTTCAACTTCTATTTCGCTCCTTGCACAATGACCCGGTTCCCGACTGATTCTTGGATGCGAAGGCATTGCATCGGCTTGCTCTGCATGGGGCTTGCGCTGGCTGCCTGTGAAGACCTGCCAAAACCCACCACCACGGGCAAGCAGACCTTTGGCTGCCGTGTGAACGGAAAACTGTGGCGGCCAAAAGGCCGTGCGTATCCGGCCGGGCCCCGAAGTCCGGTTTACGTTTACAATGAATCCGGCACGCCAAACGAGTCAATATACATTGAAGCTTTTCTGGGTACGGAAAGTATCATACTTTACTTGGATGTTCCCGTCTTGGGAAAAGGATCCTATGTTTTGAACCAATCGGCCTTTTTTCCCACTCGCCGGGGGATAAGTTATGCTGAATTCTCGTCCGTTTACACTCAGGTTAGCAGCGGGCAAATCAATTATCTCACAGACAGTTACCTTACCGACAGTCTCCGTACTGGGGAAATTGTTCTTACACGCATGGACAGGAACGCAGGCGTTTTGTCGGGCAGTTTCTCTTTCACGGGATACGATAAGAACACCGGGAAAACCGTGGAAGTGACGGATGGCCGTTTTGATTTGAATTATATCCCACGGTGAATTTGCAACCATATTTCCCGCGCCATGAAAATAAAAACATCACTTCTGTTCTGCCTGTTGTGTGTTATGGGTGTGCAGGCGCAGGAACGCCAAACCCGCTTTGTGGTCACGCCTGCTCTTGGCTTGGGATATAAATTATCCGACTGGCTTCACGGTGCCCCGCTGTCTTTTATGATGTGCGGACAGGTGGTTTTCAAGGAAAAATTCATTCTGGATGTGCCTTTGCAGGCGTTGGGTTTCAAAGATGTGGTGTTTCAGGATCAGAAGTTTCAACAATTCATCGGAAACGTACGCGTTCGTCACCGCATCAGAACGGTGGGCATAGGTGCGGGCTACAATTTATTGGTTTTGAAGAAGCACAACCTGCAATTCACAGCGGGGATGGCTCTTGTGAGGTATCGGGAACCATATCTTACGGGAACCGGGGGATGGTTGTTTTCCAGTTACGCTGTGGATTACTATGCGCACAATTCCGCCGGCCTGTATGCTCGCATCCAATACAATGTGTTTTTGTCGGACAAGCTATACCTCGCCTTGGGAAGCACCGCTCTCAGTTGCCGCGACCTCAGCTACGGGATTGCGTACGGCGGGTGTTCCTTGAAATTTTGATTCGATGGGTTTGAAAACGCCGAAACCTGTTCGTGCGTTTTTATTTTCATACCGGTGGGTTTTGCCTTTTTGAAACATACTATTTCGGCATCGCAATGCTCCCGGTTCCGTGGCGCGTGTCTTCACGCGCCACCCTCGTGTCTTTACGAGTCATTTGACACGGCAAAATCCGCCGCCCATCCCATTTCCGCCAAATTTTCCGTGACCCGGACATATTTTTAACGCGGCCCATAACAAGCCCGGAAATTGTGCGTTATTTGCATGAAAACTAAAAAAATAGTTTCATCTTGTCCGCCACCCGTTCAACCACTTCCAGCGCCATGATTCCACGCGTACTGCTTCCGCTTTTGTTGATTTTCTGTTCTCTTTGGGCCAATGCCCAGACTCCGGGCCGCGTCACAATCAGGGGCGTGGTGCAGGACACTTCGGGAGCCGTGCTGCCCGGCGCGACGATGATGCTGCTGCAACCCCGCGATTCGGCGTTGGTCAATTTTTCGCGGTCGGATGCGGAAGGGCGTTTTGAATTCAGGAATGTCAAAAACACGGCGTACATCCTTAAAATTTCCTACGTGAGTTTCCTGCCTTTCCAGCGCAGCCTGCCCGTTTCGGCCACTGAAACCGTGGATGTGGGCGCGTTGAAAATCAAGCCCATCGCCAAGGAACTGCTCGAAGTCGTGATTAAGGCGGCCCGCGCGCCGCTCAGCATCAAGGGCGACACCATTGAATACAACGCGGCCTCGTTCAAGGTGCCGCCCGGCTCCACGGTTGAGGATTTGCTGCGCCGCCTGCCCGGCATTGAAGTGGACGGCGATGGTAACATAAAATCGCAGGGGCGCGACGTGCGCAAGGTATTGGTGGATGGCAAGACTTTCTTTGGCGACGACCCAAAGGCGGCCACCAAAAACCTGGGTGCGGAAACGATTTCCAAGGTGCAGGTCTATAACGACAAATCGGAGCAGGCCAAGCTGACGGGCGTGGACGATGGCAAACGCGAAAAAGCCATGAACCTGGAACTGAAAGACGAATACAAGAAAGGCGCGTTTGGCAAGCTCACGCTGGCCGGTGGCACGCAGTCGCGCTGGGCGGCACGCGGCAATTACAACCGTTTCAATAAAAAAGAGCAATTCTCTATTCTCGGCTACGGCAACAATATCAACGAAACGGGCGTGAACTGGGAGGATTATGGCGAGTTCCGGGGCAACAATTCATTCAACCGCGAAGACAACGGCGACTACGGCTTCAACAACGGCGGCGGGCGGTTCTTCTTTTTCAGCGGCGGCGATTTGCTCAACAATTTCGACGGGCGGGGCTTCACCAAAAACGCGGGCAGCGGCGTGAATTACAATTACACGCACCAGAAAACAAAACTCAGCACCAGCTACTTCTACAACCAGACGCGCCTCACGCTGGATCAGTTCGAGAACCGGCAGACGTTCCAGCCCGGCGGCTCGTTTTTCACCACCGACACCCTGGGCAAAACCGATTTCCGGGGAAACCACAGCATCGCCGGACGGCTTGAACAGATGCTGGACTCAAACAACACGCTGATTGCCAAGGCAAACGTGCGTTTCAGCAACTCCGATGTGCGCGACAACCAAGCCCAACGGTATCTGACGGAGGGCAATCAATTGCAAAACCGCCTGCAAATCAACAACGGCAACGACTTGCGTTCGTTTACGGTGGGTAGCACGTTGATTTACCGGCATAAATTCAAGAAAAAAGGCCGGAACTTGGCTTTCAGCGGTGGCTACAACGGCAGTTCGACCGACGGGACGGAGAATCTTTCTTCACTCAGCCGTTTTTTCAATGCCGTTGACCCCAACCAGCAAATCCGCGCCATCGGGCAACTGAACGCCAATGCCAACACCCAGAACCAACTGAAAGCCAGCGCCTTGTACCTGACACCGCTGGCCAAGAAATTTTACTGGGAAACATTCTACAATTTCAGCAACGACAGCCGAGAAGTGAGCCGCGATGCGTTCAACACGCGGCAGAACGATGCCCGGATTGACAGCCTGAGCGTGTTCTACACCAACCAAATCATGTATAACCGCGTGGGTTCCAGTTTGCGTTATTCGCACGCCGGGGTCAATATATCGGCGGGTCTGGCGGGTTTGCGCTACGATTTGGCGGGCCGGTTTGCGGGCAGCCGCGAAGGAAATATCCGGGATGACATTGACCGCAATTTCACGGCTTGGACTCCCAACCTCACCGCTGACATCCAGTTCAAGAACAACGCTTATCTGAGTGCCAACTACAACCTGAACGTGCAGGCTCCGCAACTGACTGACTTGCAGCCGGTTATCAACAATAATAATCCGTTCTTCATCACCACCGGCAATCCCGATTTGCTGCCCGAAAAAAGCCACAGCCTCAACCTTTCTTTCAATAAATTCGATCCGTCCACGTTCACGTACATCAATTTGGGTGCGGATTACAATTATTATCTGAGCCAGATTATCTATACCCAAACCATTGATGCCGGTTTTGTGACGCGCACCCGGCCCGAGAACATCGGGGGCGGCAACAGTTTCAATCCCTATTTTTACGCCGGAATGCCTATCATTAAGACCAAAATCACGCTCAACCTCAACGGCAGCATGGGCATCAGCAACAGTCCGACGTTCATCAACGGCATCCGTAATGAAACGGACAACCGTGGCTACGCCATCGGGGCGGGGTTTAACATCACACCTACGGAAAAGATAATTTTGAACCTGAGCAGCAGATTCAATTTCAGCACTATTGAGTATTCCATTGAAAAACGTCAGAACCAGCGGATAAGTAATAATAGCCTGGATGCGTCGGTGAAGTGGAATTTTGCGAAAAAACTTTTCTTTGAAAGCAACCTCGATTACAACACGTACCGCAACAACCGTTTCGGCTTCAACCAGAGCATCCCGATTTTCAATTGCTCCGTCCGGCGGTTATTGCTCAAAGACAACAAGCTGGAATTGCGGCTGGCAGCTTTCGACTTGTTCAACCAACGCCGTAATATTGTACAGCAAGGCTCGCTGAACTTCATCAGCCAACAGACCGCCCTCACATTGGCACGTTATTTCATGCTCAGTGTGTCGTACAATGTGCGCGGCAATAGCGATAAACTGAAAAAGGACGGCTGGTAGGATAAAAATGAATGCGGATTGCGGATTTGGGAATGCGGAATAAACGAATTTCATTTTTTACTTTTCAGGCAGGTTTGGCCTTTTTAAAAGATACTATTTTTGAACAACAGATTTACCAAATTTCCCATGAAAATACTGTTCATTTCGCTGCTGTCAATATTTTCGTTTACTGTTCACGCCCAAACCGAAGGTGTGGTACACTATACGCGCACCACGTACTGGACAAAAATGTACAACCAACTTACGTTCATCAGCAAGCAGGAAAAGGAACGGCTGGCGTATATGTTCAGTGGCAAGGACGACTGGCGCGAATACACGCTGCTGTATTTCAACGACAAGGCCAGCAAATACGAGGAGTCGGATGAGAAATCGGACGAGTCGGAAGGCTACGCCTGGCGCAAATCGCCGTACATGGTCAGGCGCGACTTTGAAAAAAACACCATGACCGACATCATTGAGCTGGCCGGCAAAACGTACATCATCGAGGATTCGCTGCAAATGCCCAACTGGAAGATACTCAATGACTTAAAAGACGTGGCGGGCCATATCTGCATGAAGGCTGTGACCGAAGACACCGTGAAAAAGCAAAAGATTGTGGCTTGGTTTGCCCAGGATTTACCCTCCGGTGCCGGTCCCGAACGGCTGTTTGGCCTGCCGGGCCTGATCCTTGAACTCGATATCAACGATGGAACCGTACTGATAGAAGCCACCAAGATTGTGTCCAAAAAACTGGCGCAGGAACTGGATTTGCCCAAGAAGCTGAAAGGTGTGAAACTCAACGAAAATGGGTATCAGAAAGCCTTGGATAAATTCATCCGCGAAAAAATCAAGGAGGAACGCAGCCCGTACTGGGGCGGCGTGCGGTATTGAATTTTATGAACCTGTTCGAACTTTTCGGATTCCATGACTGAAAAAGCCGTTTCGCATCGGTTGCCCGTAACCAACGCGAAACGGTTTCAATGTGTTTACGGAAGCCCGAACCCGCTTCCGTCACCCGATACAAATTCCCCGGCTGTGCTGCCGGATGATGCAGGTTTAGCGGTTTCAGAAGATACTATTTCAAAAACCTGCGGTTTTACACAAGCTGAAGCGTGTGCTACCGCCTGCGCGGGTTGCAAATGCTTTTCGGCCTCATTACGAAAAACCTCCACAAACCCGGCCTGCTAAAAACCGCCCAAGTTGCCTTATCATTTCAACCCGGCTTTTTTCAGTTTCTCTTTCCCGTATTTTGTGGAACGCATTTTCTTCAATGTTTCCGACAGGGATTTTTCAAAACTTTGCATGTCTTGGCTATAGTTTTGCGCGGAACCGGAAATTTCCAGAAGTTCCGTGTCCATCCCCATCTCTTGCGGTTGCTTTTTCTCAGTTGGTTTCATATGGATGCCTGTTGTGCGGTTTCAATGATTTTCCTGTCGGTGGTTTGGTAGCCCGTTTTGATGATGCAACGATGGTGGTTTTTTACTTTTTCAAAAAACGCGATTATCTGGAATAAAATTCCGTCAATCCTCACCAAACCAAGATAGGCTTTATTGTAGGGAATAAACAAAGCCTCTGGCGCAAATCTCTCAAGTTCATCAAAGCTCAGGTGGCGCAGGTACTGATCTTTTGATTTTTTGTTGATATGGATGACGTAAGGAGTGATCCAGCATATTTCATATTTCCTTCTGTTAAACAGAACCGTTTTGTTCTGGATGTATTTTGCCATGAACCTAAAAAACAAAAAGATTTGACACCGGAAGGTTTGTTTGTAATCAGGCCATTTGCAAATGCTTTTCGGCCTCGTTGCGGAAAACCTCCACAAACTCCGCCAGCGTGAAACTGCCCAAGTCGCCTTGGCCGTGGCGGCGCACCGATATTTTTTGTTCGTCCTGTTCTTTCTCGCCGACAATGAGCATGAACGGCACTTTCTGCACCTCGGCATCGCGGATTTTCTTACCGATTTTCTCGTCGCGGTTGTCCGTGAAACCCCGGATATCGTGTTCCTGCAAGGCGGCGAAAACCTTCTGCGCGTAGTCGGTGTATTTTTCGGAAATCGGCAGCACGGCAATCTGGTCGGGCGAGAGCCAAAGCGGGAAGTTTCCGGCGCAGTGTTCAATCAGCACGGCCACAAAGCGTTCCAGCGAGCCGAACGGTGCGCGGTGAATCATGACCGGGCGGTGCTTCTGGTTGTCGGCCCCGATGTATTCCAGTTCAAAGCGTTCGGGCAGGTTGTAATCCACCTGTATCGTGCCCAACTGCCATTTGCGGCCCAGCGCGTCCTTGACCATGAAATCCAGTTTTGGCCCGTAAAAAGCCGCTTCGCCGAGTTCCTCCACCGTTTTCAGCCCCTTTTCCGCCGCCGCATTGCGGATGGCGTTCTCGGCCTTGTCCCATTCCTCATCCGTGCCGATGTATTTGGTTTTGTTTTCGGGGTCGCGCAGCGAAACCTGGGCCGTATAATCCTCGAAACTCAGCGATTTCAGCGTGTGCTGCACCAAGTCAATCACTTTTTTAAACTCATCTTCCACTTGGTCGGGGCGGCAGAAAATGTGCGCGTCGTCCTGCGTGAAACCGCGCACCCGCGTGAGCCCGTGCAACTCGCCACTTTGTTCGTAACGGTAAACCGTGCCGAATTCGGCCAGGCGCAACGGCAATTCCTTGTAGCTGCGCGGCTTGGACTTGTAAATTTCGCAGTGGTGCGGGCAATTCATGGGTTTAAGCATGAATTCCTCACCTTCCTCGGGCGTGTGGATGGGCTGGAAACTGTCTTGGCCGTATTTTTCCCAGTGGCCGGACGTGATGTACAGTTTTTTGCTGCCGATGTGCGGCGTAATCACCGGCGAGTAGCCCGCCTTTACTTGGGCGCGGCGCATGAAGTTTTCCAGCCGTTCGCGCAGCAATGCGCCTTTGGGCAGCCACAACGGCAGGCCCGCGCCCACTTTTTCAGAGAAAGTGAACAATTCCAGTTCGCGGCCCAGCTTGCGGTGGTCGCGTTTTTTGGCTTCTTCGAGCAAGTGCAGGTATTCATCCAATTCCTTTTGTTTCGAAAAGGTGATGGCATATACCCGGGTCAGTTGCTTGCGGTCAGTCTGGCCCAGCCAGTATGCTCCCGCCACGTTCATCAGTTTTACGGCCTTGATGAAACCGGTGTTCGGGATGTGCGGCCCGCGGCACAAATCCGTGAAATTTCCCTGCGTGTAGAAAGTGATTGTGCCGTCTTCGAGCCGGTCCAGCAGTTCGAGTTTATATTCGTCGCCTTTCTCTTGGAAATACGCAACCGCCTCCGGTTTGCTGACCGCGCGGCGTTGGAAAGTTGCCTTTTGGCGCGCCAATTCCATCACCTTGTCTTCGATGCGTTTGAAATCTTCCTGCGCCAAGTGCTTGTCGCCGAGGTCTATATCGTAATAAAATCCGTTTTCAATGGATGGGCCAATGCCGAATTTTGTGCCCGGATACAACGCTTCGATGGCTTCAGCCAGCAAGTGCGCCGACGAATGCCAGAATGTGGCCTTGCCGTCGGCATCGTTCCACGTCAGCAACTGTACTGAAGCATCTTGGTCAATGGAGCGGGAAGCATCCCAGACTTCGCCGTTTACCTTGGCGGCCAGCACGTTGCGCGCTAAGCCTTCGCTGATGGACAAGGCAACGTCCATGCTGGTTGCGCCTTTGGGAAACGCACGGATGCTTCCATCGGGCAGGGTAATGTTCATTTGGTCTTGCATGGTAAAGGTATTTGCGGCTCACGCACGAATGTGAACCCGGTGGAAAACAAAAACACAAAGGTAGGGGTTTTGGCTTTTGAAAAGATACTATTTTGGAAAGCCGGATTTATCGTATTTTTGTGGAAACGACCGAATCTATGGAACTCAGGATGCCCGTCAGCTTTGATCAGGTGCTGGAACTTGTCAGCCGGCTTGAATTGACCAAAAAACAGCGGAACCAATTGGTGGAGGTGATTCAGGAAAAGGAAAAGCCCAAAGCCAAAATTCTCACCACCCGGCAAGTCGCTTTTCGCAAGGAATTTGTGGACGACATGAAACAAGCTTTGCACGAAGTCGAACTGCATCAGCAAGGGAAAATCAAGTTGAAAACACTTGATGAATTGTTGGAGGAGATCAAACAGGAGGAAAAGTAACGGTATGGCCTTCCAAATCAATACTTCGGACAAGTTTGACAGGAAACTTAAGAAACTGCTTAAAAAACATCCGTCGCTCAGCCAGGATGTTGCAGATTTGGGCAAGTCCCTGCAATCAGACCCCACGCAAGGCATTGCCTTGGGGCGCGACTGCTACAAGATTCGCCTGAAAATCGCGTCCAAAAGCTGGGGCAAATCCGGTGGGGCGCGGGTGATTACCTGCGTCAAAATCGTTGGCGAAACCATCTACCTGCTCACCATCTACGACAAGTCGGAAACCGAAAGCCTGACTGACGGCGAATTGGCCGGGTTGCTTGAGGAAGCCGGACTTGACTGAACCCAACCGGAGGGTTTTGCGCTTTCAAAACATACTATTTTCCATTGGCATCCGCACCAACGGCTTTTGCGCCTTGTGCCAGATTATCCTATATTTGACCGGTTTTTTCGGCTTCTTTCTTAACCTTGCAACGAGCATAATCTTACAATTTATTTCTTCTAAAACCATTGTCACGTGGATATCTTTGAAAAACGCATCGCCAATCCGGGCAACATCGGGCGGCACTCCGACAATTCGCACGGCTATTTTACTTTTCCCAAACTGGAAGGCGAAATAGGGCCGCACATGGAGTTCCGGGGCAAAACGCTGCTCAACTGGAGCCTGAACAATTATCTGGGCTTGGCCAACCACCCCGAAGTACGCCGCGCCGATGCGGATGCCGCCGCCAAATACGGGCTGGCGTTGCCCATGGGGGCGCGGATGATGTCGGGCAACAGCGACCTGCACGAGCAACTGGAACGCGAACTGGCAACGTTTGTGGGCAAGGAGGATTCCATCCTGCTCAACTACGGCTACCAGGGCATCATGTCGGTGATTGATGCGCTGGTGGACCGCCACGACATCATCGTGTACGATGCCGAATCGCACGCGTGCATCATTGACGGCTTGCGGATGCACTTGGGCCAAACGTACAAGTACGTGCACAACAACATGGAAAGCTTGGAGAAAAACCTGCAACGCGCCGAACGCAAACTGCAGGAAATGGGCGGGCAAGGCGGCATATTGGTCATTACCGAAGGCGTGTTTGGCATGACCGGCGCGATGGGCAAAGTGAAGGAAGTGTGCCAATTGAAGGAGAAATACGCGTTTCGGCTGCTCGTGGATGATGCGCACGGCTTCGGCACGATGGGAGCCACCGGTGCGGGCGTAGGCGAGGCGCAAGGCGTTCAGGATCAGATAGACCTGTATTTTTCCACGTTTGCCAAATCCATGGCGGGCTTCGGCGCGTTCGTGGCGGGCGACCGGAAAATGATGATGTTTTTGCGATACAACCTGCGTTCGCAGATTTTCGCCAAGTCGCTGCCGATGGCCATGGTGGTGGGCATATTGAGGCGCATGGAACTGCTGCGCACCCAGCCCGAACTGCGCGAAAACCTCTGGAAAGTTGTGGATGCGCTGCAAAACGGCCTGCGCGAACACGGCTACAATATCGGTACCACCGAATCGCCGGTTACGCCGGTGCTGCTCAACGGCACCATTCCCGAATCGCAGAACATGGTGATTGACCTGCGCGAAAACCACGGTATTTTTTGCTCGGTGGTGGTCTATCCGGTTGTTCCCAAGGATATGATTCTGTTGCGCCTGATTCCAACGGCGGCCCATACGCTGGCCGATGTGGAACGCACACTGGTTGCCTTTGACAATGTTTCTGAAAAACTCCGTTCGGGTGTGTATGCCTCCGCCGAAGTGCCGATGATGGCCAGCATCTGAGCACTTGGGGCGGGCTACAAACCCAAGATTTTAAATTGAAAATGGGTGAAAACTTCGTTTTTTCTCAAAAAAGCCCCTTTTTTAACGCAAAAATTTGACCGCAATATTTTAATCCGTATTTTCGGGCGTTAGAAAAATACATTCATACACCTAAAATTCATAGTCGAAATGGAAAGATTTGAGCAAATCAGGGATCTCGTGATGTCATTGGAAGGCGATTTTGATAAATTCTATGACAAGAAAAACCAAGCTGCCGGAACACGCGTCAGAAAAGGAATGCAGGACTTGAAAACCCTGGCCCAAGAAATCCGGTCGGAAGTGCAGAACCAGAAAAACACTGAAAAAGCACCTGCCGCTCCCGCTCCTAAGGCGAAAGCCAAAGCAAAAAAGTAATTGTTTCAGAAAACAAAAAAGGTGTTTTGCTCACGCGAAACACCTTTTTTGTTTTTGGGGCAATTCTTCGGACAGGATTTGGTTAAAAGATGTTTTGCGTAAAAAATAGTATGTTTTAAAAGTGCCAAACCCTTGACTGTCTGTCAGATAGCCTTGGCAGTCCGTTTGTTTTTAATGCGCGGATTGGTCGTGTTTGTCAAGCCAAAGCGGTTGCGTTCATGGCGGCAATGGCTTGGCGTATGCGTCCGGAAAGTGCATCGGAGGCCGGCAAAAGCGGCAGGCGCACCGCATCACGGCAAATGCCTAAGGCTTGCAGCGCACTTTTCACGCCTACCGGGTTGCCTTCCTCATACATCAGCCGGTTGACGGGCGAGAGTTGGAACAAGTGCGTGGCCGCCGCTTCGTGGTCTCCCGCCAAGGCCGCATTGACCATGCGCGTGAACGGTTGCGGAAAGGCATTGGCCAGCACCGAAATCACGCCTTTCGCGCCAAAAGTGGTCATGGGCAGCATCAGCATATCGTCACCGGCCAAAAATAGGAAATCGTTTGGTTTGTCGCGGGCAATGTCAATGCCCTGCATCATGTCGCCGGAGGCCTCCTTGACACCGATAATGTTCGGGTGTCGGGCCAATGCCAGCGTCGAATCGGCATTAAGGTTGGCGGCCGTGCGGCCCGGAACGTTGTACAAAATCACCGGAACCGGGCAGGCATCAGCCAAGGCTTCGTAGTGCGCCACCAGTCCGGCTTGCGTGGGTTTGTTGTAATACGGACTGACGGACAGCACGGCATCCACACCCGAAAAATCGGTTTCCCGCACGTTTTCCAGCAGTTCGGCCGTTGCATTGCCGCCCGCCCCGTACACAATGGGCAACCGGCCATTATTAAAATTTTTCACAAATTGCAGTATTGCGCGGCGTTCGGCTTTGGTCACCGTCGGCGCTTCGCCGGTGGTTCCCATCACCACCAGATAATCCACGCCGCCCGCCGTCACGTGTTCGAGCAGCCGCTCCAGGGCTGGATAGTCAACCGAAAAGTCGGCATGGAATGGCGTGGCCAACGCCACGCCCGTACCGAAAAATTTAGTGTGCATAAATGCTTGAACTGAGTTTATTCGTGTATTCGTACAATTGCTGCAATGGATTTTGCCCCGCGTCGCCCTCTTGGACTTCAAACATGAAATCAAGCGTGTCCTCTTTTTCGGGTTGGTGGAAACCGATGCGGAATTTGGCGTGGCATTGCAGCAGGATATGGTCGAAGGGCGGAAAATCGTGCCTGCTCAGGCAGAACAGGTAGTCGAATGGGAAATCCATGAACTGGCTCACTTTCTCATTACGGATTTCGCCCCACACGGAAATATCCTTTTTTGTGAAATGATCGAATTTGAATTGGTAGGCGTGGCTGTGCAGATGTTCGAAATAGGTCAGTGCCCGCACCCGTTTGCCGTCTTTCATGAGCTTTTCCACGAACCGGTTCAGGTCGGGCTGGTGGTTTTCGTCTTCCCAAAACAGGACACCCACGTCTTTTGCTGCCGCATACGCTACCATTACCGACTCCCGCACGGGTTGTTTGCGCCGCCAGCGGTTGTATTTCTGTTGCAGGAAATAATCGGAAAGTCGCATCGGATGAATCGCCGGAATAGTGTCTTCCAAAATAGTATCGCTGAAAAAGCCCAAACCTGCCTGGTTTGTTTGGCAAACGCAAATTGCGCCATTTCGCCGGAAAACCAACCGAAACAGTACTAATACTGACAAAGGTAACATTTTGCCAAGAGATTTTCCCTTCTTGCATCCGGCCAAAAACATCCGTGCCTGGAGGATGTATTGTTTTGCGACATAACACCGGATTCGGATTGCGTGCAATCCGTTATATTGTCACGATTTTAACGCCGGAAGTTTTCTAAACCGTCCATCGCCATGACAATCAGGGTTTTGCTCTTTTTTCTGATACTATTTTCCACGGTTCATGTTTCCACGGTTCATGCCCAAAACAAGCCTTCACAAAAGGCGTACAAGAAAGCCATCGCCCAGTTTAACAAAGG
>JANPIL010000136.1:0-13833 GCA_031424975.1 Sphingobacteriales bacterium | reverse complement strand
TGTTTCTTTTTCAACCCCGAAAAACTACCTTTGCGGCCTGTAAACCCTGCGCCATGACCGTAACCGAACCCGAAAACACAGTTAAGAAAGTGCCGCTGCACGATGTCCACGTGGGGCTGGGTGCCAAAATAGTGCCCTTTGCCGGATTCCTGATGCCCGTGCGCTACTCGTCGGACATGGACGAACACCACGCGGTGCGCAACGGCGTGGGCATTTTCGACGTGTCGCACATGGGCGAATTCCACATCAGCGGTGAAAATGCCTTGGATTTGATGCAACGCGTGACCTCCAATGATGTGTCCAAACTAACCGACGGCAAGGTGCAGTATTCGTGCCTGCCCAACGACCAAGGCGGCATCGTGGACGACCTGCTGGTGTACCGCCTACGCGAAAATGAATATTATCTGGTGGTCAACGCCTCGAACATTGACAAGGACTGGGAATGGATTGCGCGGCACAATACTGAAGGCGTGCGCATGGAAAACCTATCGGATGCCACCTGCTTGTTTGCCGTGCAAGGCCCCAAAGCATTGCCCACGCTGCAAAAACTGACCGGCATGGACTTGACCGCCATGGAATATTACAGTTTCGGCACGGGTACGGTAGCCGGGGTGGACAATGTTTTGGTGTCGGCCACGGGCTACACCGGCGCGGGCGGATTTGAAATATACGTGCCCAACGAAACCGCCCACCGCCTCTGGAACGCCATTATGGAAGCCGGGGCCGAGTTTGGCATCAAGCCCATCGGCTTGGGTGCGCGCGACACGCTGAGGCTGGAAATGGGCTACTGCCTGTACGGGAATGACATCACCGATACTACTTCGCCACTGGAAGCCGGCTTGGGCTGGATTACCAAGTTCAGCAAGGATTTCACCAACTCCGAGAACCTGAAACGGCAAAAGGAGCAGGGCGTTTCGCGCAAGCTCGTGGGCTTCGTGATGCAGGAACGCGGTATTCCGCGCGGCCACTACGCCATTGTGAACGCCAGCGGCCAGCCCATCGGCGAGGTCACTTCGGGTACGCAGTCGCCCACGTTGCAAACGGGCATCGGCATGGGATATGTGCAGACGGCTCACGCCGCGCCGGACACAGAAATATACATTGCCATCCGCGAGAAAAATCTGAAAGCCAAGGTTGTGAAAACGCCATTTGTGAAGTGAGGTCTCCCAGCCCCCGAAGGGGGAGTTTTGGCTCCCCTTTCGGGGGCTGGGAGGCGTTTTTTCTTCGTAACCCCCACGAATATTGAAATGAGAAAAATTGATGTTTGCCCCACGCCCGAATTGCTGCACCTGTACAATCTGGAAAACAAGATTGCCGTCATTGTGGATGTGTTCCGCGCCACCTCGTGCATGACCACTGCTTTTGCGCACGGTGTGGCCAAGATCATTCCCGTGGCGCAACTCGACGAATGCCGGGCGTTGCAGCAGCAGGGCTATTTGGCCGCCGCCGAACGCAATGCCGTCAAGGCCGAGGGTTTTGACTTGGACAATTCGCCGTTCAGCTACATGGATCCGGTGCTGAGAGGCCAGACGCTGGCCATGACCACCACCAACGGCACACTGGCCATCACCAAGTCAAAAGATGCCCGGCAAGTTGTGATCGGCTCTTTCCTTAACCGCAAGGCCGTTACCGACCACTTGCTGGGCCAGCCGCACGATGTGCTGGTGGTGTGCGCCGGTTGGAAGGGGAAATACAACCTCGAAGACACGCTTTTTGCCGGGGCGGTGGTGTGCGCCTTGAAAAGCGAATTCGACATTGAGGACGATGCCGCACTGGCCGCCCAAATGATTTATGACGCGGCCAAGTACAACATGATCAAGTTTATCGCCAGCTCATCGCACGTGCAGCGGCTGGCACGCCTGCACCTCACGCGCGACATTGAATTCTGCCTCCGCGAAAACCTTTACGATGTGGTGCCGGTGCTGGAAAACGGGGTATTGGTGGCGTAACGCTGGCGTTGCGGTGTATGCAATTCCGAAACAGTATCCCCGCTAAAGCTAAAAGTTCCGCCAGAGGCGGAAACGGGGCTTTCAGCTTTCAAAAACGCCAAACCCGTTTTTGTCTTGAATCGCGGATATTCGCGTATGGCACTGATTACGCGGATAAAAGAAAAAAAGCATCCGCGCAATCTGCGGCACACGCGAATATCCGCGATTCAAGACAAAATAGTATCTCCCGGAAAGACCAAACCCCCATTTTGCCAACGGCAAACTGAAAACGGCAAACGTTGTTACGTCTTGAGTTTGGGATTGTTCTTATGGCGGTCGGCATCGCGTTCGGTTTTCTTTTCCAAGTTCCGTTGCAGGGCATCGGTCAGGTCCACGCCGGTTTGGTTGGCGAGGCAGATGACCACAAAAAGCACATCGGCCAGTTCGTCGGCCAGGTTCTTGTCGCGATCCGAAGCCTTGAACGACTGCTCGCCGTATTGCCGGGCAATGATCCGCGCCACTTCGCCCACTTCCTCGGTGAGCATGGCCATGTTGGTCAGTTCGTTGAAATACCGCACGCCGGTGGTCTGTATCCAGTCGTCAACGGTTTTTTGGGCTTCTTCTATGGTCATGAGCAATTATGTTCGATTTTTGGAATCAATGATGATCGTCACCGGGCCGTCGTTGAGCAGGTTCACGCGCATATCCGCTCCGAATTCGCCGGTTTCGACGGGCTTTCCCAGTTCCCGCGCCAAGGCGGCAATCATGCTTTGGTACAGCGGGAGGGCGGTTTCGGGCCGCGCCGCTTCGGTAAACGACGGACGGTTGCCCTTCTTGGTGCTGGCAAACAACGTGAACTGGCTGACCAGCAGGATATTGCCGCCCACATCATTTACCGAAAGGTTCATCTTGCCCTCCGCATCGCCGAAAATCCGGAGCGGTACGAGTTTCTTGGCCAGCCATTCCACATCTTCCAACCCGTCGGTGTGCGTGATGCCGAGCAAAACCAGCAATCCGCCACCGATTTCCCCTTTCACGCCGCCCCCGATGGAAACCGAGGCCGACAACACGCGCTGGATCACTGCAATCATGGGTTTTTGTGTTTGTAGGGGCTGCCCTTGCGGCAGCCCGGTAAATCATATCCGCCCAACTGCCCGTCCACAAATAGTATCTTTTTAAAAGCCCAAACCCGCCGGTATGAAACGGATGTGGTTTTGGGCAGCCGCAAGGGCTGCCCCTACGATTTTCCGGCCACGTCAAAATTCACCGGCTCCACCAAAACCACCTTTTCCTGGGCCACAATCACCGCGCCGTCGGGCAGGCCCTTGGCTTTGCGCACGTATTTGCGCGGCGTAACCGTGACCGGGCAGAGCGTGTCGTTTTTGCGTTTGGAAAAGAAGGCCGCCAGTTGCGCCGCCCTTTCAATGACCGGCTCCGGAAACGGCTTGCCCGCCTGGTGCTTGATTACCACGTGCGAGCCGGTCACGTCTTTGGCGTGCAGCCACAAATCCTCTTTCCAGGCGTATTGCTGCGTGAGCAGGTCGTTGTTTTTGGCATTGCGGCCCACTAGGATTTCAAAGCCCAAATGTTCATAACGCCGGAACAGGCTTTTGGTTTCCGGGGCGGCTTCGGCGGCAGCCAAGCCATTGTCTTTCAGGTAAATGCGCAGCGGCTTCAAGTCTTGGATGGCATTGATTTGGTGCAAGTGCCGCATGGTTTCGTGCAGTTCCTTTTCCTTCTGGCCAATGGCTTTTTCAAGGATGGCGGTTTCGATTTTCTCGTTCTTGCCTTTGCGGTAATAGGTTTCGGCGTTTTTTTGAGGCGACAAGTCGCGTTTGAGTTTGATGCGGATGGGCTGGTCGTGGTAGAAATCAAACAGTTCCACCGATTCGCTGCCCGCCGGAATTTGGTGCAGGTTTGCCATCAGGATGTTGGCGAGTTGTTCGTTGCGGGTCTCGGTTTGCAGCGTGTTCAGTTTCCCGTACGTCTTGGCCAGGTAGTTTTCGGTGTTCTTCCGGCGTTTCTCCAACTCCCTCAACACCACGGTTTTCTCCGCACCCAAGCCCGATTCGCGGGCGTGCAGCGCGTAAAACTGGTTGGCGGCTTCCAGCGGTTCGGTGGTTTCAGAAAGCGTTTCGCCAAGGGGCAGCAGCGAAAGCACAGGCAGGTTTTGCCATCTTGAAACATAGTATTTTGCGGGCTGTTCCAGTTGGCGCAGCAGCGATTGCACCATTTCCCATTGCTCCGGGGCGGCTTTCTGTTGGAAACCGGCTTCGTCGAGCCACGCCAAGGGCAGCTTGCCCAGCGTGGGATACACGGCGGCGGGGTTTTGGCGGGCCGCCACGAAGTCCTCAAAACTTGGTTGCAGGTTGCGGTGCAGCGTTTCGGGGCGCAACTGCCAGTCGGCCTCAATCTTGCTGTGCAGTAACTCAACCGGCTCGTTGTCTTGCAGCAAAATGATGTTGGCGCGGTTTCCGTGCAGCCTGAACAGCAGTTGCGCGTCCGCATCAAGCAGCAGGCCGAGGCTCCGGTCGTCGCGGTACTGGATTACGTCCGTCACTGTTTTGCCGATGATGGGCGCAAACAAATCCACGCTGTTTTTGCGGGCACGGCGGAAATCGGCGGGGAATGTGAGGCACACAAAGCCGCCCTGCACTACGGCGCGGATGAAAATAGTATCCGGCCCAAGCACGAAACCCAGCACCAGCTCGTCTTTGTCTTGGCTGAAAGCCGCCGCCACCTGCCAGCCCGTGAGCTTTTGCCGTAACGCCGCTGAAACCTGCCGCAGGTAATGGTAATTGTTGTGCATGGAAAGCCTCCCCCAACCCCCTCCGAAGGAGGGGGCTTTTTGTGCGGTGGGTTTGATGGTTTGTGAAGATACTATTTTGACTGTCCAATGCCGGATTTTTATTTCAGGATTGGGGGAGGCTATCGGTTTTTCTGCCTCAGCCGAGCAGCACTAGGCCGTCGAAAAACTTCTCGATCCAGCCCGTCGTGTCCGTTTTTGGCGACGGGTTGCGGGCCGATGTGCCGAGCCGGTACCAAATGTCTTCGCCGGTTTCCAAATACACACCCTGTTGGCTGGGTTCACCGGCAGCGGCCTTTTCAGGCTGGTAGTCAAGCGAGTATATGTGTTGCAGGGCGGTTTTCATGCCGTCCCAGTCTTCGGTGGAGTCGTGCGGGTCGCGTTCGCCTTTGCGCGTCTGCACCGAAACTTGACGGTTGGCAAACCGCAGGGTCAGCGAGCAGGAAAGTACGGTTTCGGCGGTGATTTTCCTGTAACGGATGCACAACGGAGCTTCGCGGCCCGCAGTCTCGTAAATGCTCTGGATGAATTCCTGCAAGAAAAACTCCCATTCTGAAAGGATGTCGGGCTGGCCTTGGAAACTCGGGCCGGAAGGTTGTTGGAAATCGAGTTCCAAGAACGGATCATCGGGCGAGGGGTCGCCGGTGGGGCGGGTGCCGGACAGCAACGCCTCCAAGGGTGGCAGCCACGCGCCGTCAATGGTGCCGTTCCACTGGAAATTATCGTTGCCCGTAAAGCCCTCATCCTCAAGCTCCTCTTGGGTCATTTCATCCCGGTTGTGGTAAGTCCAACTGAAGTCCGTTTCCAGCCCGGCGGCGGTTTCCCTGCCCCGGATGTGGTAATAATGGCAGTAGGGCGGCGGCACATCGGCGGCGGTTTCGTATTTGATTTCAAAGGAGGTAAAAGGCATCGGGTCAGGGTTTTTGTAATCGAAAATGCAACGGACTGATTGTTTGGGCGTATGATTTACGGTCTGCCCGGCAGATAGGAATCTGCCCGCAATAGCGGCACGGGATGAGAATCCCGCGCCAGATGGTTTCCAAACCGCAGGCAAGGTATTTCAAAATCCCGGGTTTTCGTGCAAGTTCGGAATGCCGAGGATTATATTCGGGTCGGGACAGCATTGGCGGTAGCTTTCACGTTCGCTGCGGGCGGCCACACCGGGGAAATCGCCCGAATTGCCTTGCATATCGGCAATAACCTGAAAGTGCAGGTGCGGCGGCCAGTCGCCGTTTTCGGGAAAGTTACCGATTTGTCCGAGCATTTCGCCTTGTGCAAACGATTGACCTTGGTGCAGGTTTTGCAATGATTGTCGGCTCAAATGCCCGTACAGCGTGTAGAAAACCTGGCCTTCAAGTGTGTGTTCCATGATGATTGTCGGCCCGTAATCGCCGAAGTTGGCATTGTCGTGGAAACTGTGGACTTTGCCCGGCAGCGGCGCGAACACGGGCGTTCCGGCGGGCATCCAGATGTCAATGCCCAAATGGATGGTGCGCGGCTCGGAACCGTTGAAATGCGGGCTGCGGCGGTATATTGCGCGGTCTTCGAGGTAGCCGCCCACGGCGGCAATGGCTTGCCGGTCAGTGAGTTGGGCGGATATGTATTCACTGAATGAGGACGTATCCTGAAAGTTTTGCACCGCCAATTCCGGGTTGCTGGCCGACAGGTCGAGCCGCAAATACGGGTCGGTGCGCCAATCTACGGGAACCACGCTGGCAAACGTGTGGGAATGCGTGCGCAACAGATCGGGGAGTGATTCCAAGGCAAGAGGGGTTTGGGGTTTTTGAAAGATACTATTTTCGGAAAGGGTAGCCGGACTTTCCAAGTCCGGCGGGGTTGGCGGCTTGTTTGTCGGCAGGCAGGTTTGGTCTTTCCGGAAGATACTATTTTCCGGGTACAAATCCTTGTCAGTATTCCGCAAAACCAGCGTCAGCGTAGCACCAGAGCCAGCGTTCGCCCGGTTCGGCAGAGGCCACAACCGGATGGCCGGAAGCGTGAAAGTGCTGCGTGGCGTGTCTGGCGGGCGAAGAATCGCAGCAGAGTGTAGTGCCGCACGTTTGGCAGGTGCGCAAATGCACCCATCGGCCGCCCGCTTTCACGCATTCCTCACAGACGGGTTCGTTTGCTTTCTTCAGGGTTTTCACTTCAAGGATATGCGGGCAGATTTGCGGTTGCATGGCTATGAACAGACAAGATGAGCCGATAATATTAGGCATTTTTGGGGATGCGGCAAAAACGCGGGGACGGGAAGAACCGAACCGCTGCCCGAAACATGGAAACAAACGCACAAGGGCAAAAAATGCACAATCACATGAAACACCCGTCAATCCAGACACTGTTCACGTACGCCATTGCGGCGGTCTGGCTCATTAACGGACTGCTGTGCAAGGTGCTGGGCTTGGTGCCGAGGCACGGGCGGATTGTGGCCCGGATACTTGGCGGCGAATGGGCGGGCGTGTTTACAACGGCCATCGGCTTTGCCGAGATAGGGATGGCCGTCTGGATTGTGAGCCGCATCAAAAGCCGCATTTGCGCGATAACGCAAATGCTCGTGGTGGCGGCAATGAATACGCTGGAGTTTATGCTGGTGCCCGACTTATTGCTTTGGGGGCGGTACAATTCGGTTTTCGCGCTTGCGTTCGTGGCGGTGGTTTTCTGCCATGAATTTGTATTTGGCAGGGCGGCAGCCGGACAGGCGCAAGAATAGTATGTTTTTCAACGCCCAAACCCCCGCTTTTGCAAGCGGGGGTTTGGGCTTGCGAACTACCAAAGGAAGCGAACCGAGGCGGCCCGGACACACGGCAATGGTACGATGTAATATTTTTTTAGAAATCCGATTACTTTTTGGTTTGCGTACGTATTAAAACGTAGAATTAGAGAAGGCCAAGTACCTGGCAGCGGTTGAAATGCCGAACCAAGGCAATGTAAGGATTCTTTTCCGGCCAACCATCCGCAAACCCAAACCAACATTTCCAATGAAAACCCTGTATGTCAATCTCGTTGTGCTGCTCGCCTATTCGCCCCGCCGGAAAAGACCGGTAAGCTGGGTTTTTTACAGTAGAATCGTGCTGATCGGCGCGGTAATCTATTATTTCGTGGGCCGCCACTGAAACAGGCTTTCCAGTCCAAAATAGTATCCCCGCTAAAGCTAAAAGTTCCGCCAGAGGCGGAAACGGGGCTTTCAGCTCTCCAAAAGCCCGAACCCGCCTAATCATCGTCGCCATCCTCGTCTTTCACTGTCACCAGGAAGGCGGCGCGGCGGGGCGGCGGCATCACTGAATCCTCGCCGCGAACGGCTTTCCAAATCACCTCGTTGAATTCCAAGTCAGGAGCCGCATCCACTTCGGCCAAGTTAAATGTTTCCGACTGCCGTGCCGACTTGTTGTAAGCCGTGTTTTTGGCATCCATGTCCACGCGGGCGGGCAGGTGCGTGAAGGGCGTGAAGTCGGGCACGGGCGTGAAGCATTTCCACATCGAAGGCGCGGCGGCATCGTATTGACTCATGGGTTTCATGCCCAAGATCAGTTCCATGGTGCGCAGCATGGATGAAGTGGTGTACGAATCGTGGATTACCGTTTTGCGTTTCGTGTACGGACTGACCACGTAGGCCGTGGAGCGGTGCGCATCCACGTGGTCGGAGCCGTTCTGCGCATCGTCTTCCAGAATGAAAATGGCGGATTCCTTCCAGACCGGACTTTTGGAAATGTGTTCGATGAACCGCCCCACCGCCAAGTCGTTTTCGGCCACCATGGCTGTGGGCGTGGGTTTGCCCACCCGTGCGCCGTACGTGTGGTCGTTGCCCAAACGCACCGAATTGAAGCGTGGCAGGGCTTTGGCCGCCACCAATGAATCAAAATCGCGTTTCCAGATTTCCACGCGGTCAATGTCCTTCACATCCAGGTTGTAGCCGCCGTAGGCTTTGCAAAAATTCCCTTCCAGGGCCGGGATGCTGGCGGCGGTGTCCGCAAATTCGCCGTAGGTGCGGTACGTGATGCCCGCGCGTTTGCAATGGTCCCAGATGAAACCCGCCTTGGGGTAGGCTATTTTGCGGCTTCCCTCGTAGTCATACGAGCCGCCGCGCCTGCCGTAGCTGGTGGGCCAGGTTTTTTCGGTATAGTCATTGGCGTAGGCCGCCATGCTCCAGTTGTGGCCGTCGGCACTGACTTCGGCATCCACGTAAAAGTTGTCGAGCAGCACGTAATCCTTCACAATCGCGTGCTGGTTGGGGGTAACCGCTTCGGGAAACAGGCACAGGCTCTCATCGCCGTTGCCCTCCTTCACATCGCCCAGCACTTGGTCGTAAGTGCGGTTTTCCTTGATTACGTAAAACACGTATTTGATTGGCGAGGCATCGCCCACTTTCATCGGGATCGGGTTTCCGGCTTCTCCGGCGGCCAGCAATTCGCGTTCCTTGGTGTAGGGCGTGTTGGCATATACGGTTTTGGTGTGGGCTTTCAGGGCCGCCTCACCGGGCAGGTCTATCATGGACATTGTGCCTTTGAACAGCCCGCCAATGTACTGGATGTCAGCTCCCTGCCGCACGTTTTGCTGGTGCGTGCCGCTGGTTTCCTGCTTGTTCACCGGGCGCGGCCCCTGCGGGTTGGGCAGCGAAGTGAAGCCCTTGCCATTGGCAACGTACAACTTTTTGCCCACCACTTTCAGCGAGGTCGGATACCAACCCGTGGGGATGAAACCCCTGCTTTTGGTGAAGCCGGGCTTGGACACGTCCAGCACGGCCACGCAGTTGTTGTCGGCGTTGGCCACGTACAGCGTCTTTTCATCGGGGCTGAAGGCCACGGCGTTGGGCGTGCTGCCCGCCGGAGCGTCGGGGTATAGGCTGGTCTGGATGCTTTCCAGGGTTTTGCCGGCCACCAAATCCACCACCGAAACCGTATTGTCGTTGCCGTTGGCCACAAAGAGCGTCCTGCCGTTTTTGGTCACCGTAAAGTCGTTGGGGTTTTCGCCCACGGCGATGGTTTTGGTGATTTTCTCGGTTTGCGTGTCAAACACGGCAATTTGGTCGCTGCCCCACACGCTGATGTACAGTTCCCGGCCCGTGGGCGAGAGCAGGCACTGGTACGCCTCGCCCGCCAGCGGCACTTGCTTGATGGTTTTTTTGGTGGCAAGGTCAACCACGTACAGCGAGTTGTTCTCTTTGGTGACGGTGTAGAGGCGTTTTTTCTTTTCGTCAACGGCGATTCCCGTCGGGCAGATTTTCTCCTGCGGATAAGGTTTGCCCAGTCCGATGGAATCGGTGCGGGTGAGCTTGTTGCCCGCGATGCCATAAATCTGGATGCAGTTGTCGTTGGCTCCCGACGCGTAGATTTTCTTTTCGTCGCCGCTGAAGGCCAGTCCCAGCCACGACTTCGGGATCAGGATTCGGTCGAGTTCGGTGCCGGTTTTGGCATCCAATAACTGGATGTGCTGCTTGCTCTGGCCGTTGTTGGTTACGGCGATGTATTTTTTGGAAGGCGACACCACCATGTTCAGCGGCAAGTCGCCGAGCGGAACCGACGTGCCCGCCGGGGCCAGGCTCCAGCCGTTGGGCAGCGTCAGTTTTTTGGCTTCAATAATGGTTGAGGGTTGCGCCCCGGCCTGCTGCGCACGGATGGGGAGCGACAGCCACAGGGCCATCAGCGGTAGGAGTAAAACAGTGTCTTTTTTCATGGCAAAACCGGAGGGTTGCGGGTGGAAGTCAAATGTAGGGGATTCAGGAAAGAAGACGGATGTTCCGGCAGGATTTAACAGAAAGATAACAAACGGGTAGGCGAACCCGCCCGAAAGCGTACCGCCGACAAGATTCCGCGCCACATTCTTTCCCGAAAACATTCGGGGCATTCCCGAACGTGGGTGAAATAGTATCTTTTTTAACGCCCGAACCCGCCCGGTTTCGGGAAACCGCGTGCCGGTTGCAAGCAACTGGTACTGCGCCGAAAAATAGTATCTTCCCGAAGGCCCAAACCCCTGCCAATGTTTCCGGCCATTTGTTTTGATTTGCGGGGTTTTGGCTTTATGTTGCTTCCTTGGCATTTGCAGAAAACCTGTTTTCATATCCTATCCGTCAACACCCCCCATTTATGGATTATCGTACCCCGACAGCCGGTGCAAACACCGAAAAGGAGAAATTCACCCATCCCAAAGGACTGTACGTGCTGTTCCTTACCGAAATGTGGGAGCGGTTCAGTTATTACGGAATGCGGGCCATCCTGATCCTGTACATGATTGCGGGAGCCGCCGATGGGGGCATGGGCCTGTCTGATAAAGAGGCTGGTGCCATTTACGGGCTTTACACGGCCTCCGTGTACCTGCTCACGCTGCCCGGAGGCTGGCTGGCGGATACTATTTTCGGGCAGAAGAAAGCAATCTGGTACGGTGGCCTCATCATCATGCTGGGCCATATCATCTTGGCAATTCCGGCCGGTAGCACTGTTTTCTTTTCGGGTTTGTGCATTGTGGCCTTGGGAACCGGCCTGCTCAAGCCTAACATCAGTTCTATTGTGGGCGAATTGTATCCGGAGGGTGGAGCCAGGCGCGATGCCGGATTCTCGATATTTTATATGGGAATCAATTTGGGCGGGGCTTTGGGAATGCTGATGGTCGGTTACTTGGGCGAAAAAATAGGCTGGCACTACGGTTTCGGGGCCGCTGCCATCGGGATGTTTCTGGGGGTGGTGGTTTTCCGGTATTTCAGCGGCAAATATTTGCAGGAGTACGGATTGCTGAAGCCCAAGGAAGAAAAGCGGTCTGCCGAAAATCCGTCCAATGGTAGTGGTATGATTGCCATCGTGATGGCAGGCTCACTTGCCGCGTTTCTGGCGGTTCTCCAATGGCGCGGCGTAATTGACCTGACCACCGCTCCCGGCTTGGCCCAGGCCATGGGCATCATCATTGTGGCGGTCGCACTGTCCTATTTCCTCTATATATACATTGCCGGCGGACTGACGGGCGTTGAAAGAAAGCGGCTGTTGGTCATGTTCATCTTCTTTTTTGCGGCGGCCATTTTTTGGGCGGGTTATGAGCAGGGAGGTTCCTCGCTGAATACTTTTTCCAAGCGTTACACCGACCGCACGATTCTGGGTTGGGAAATGCCCGCCAGTTGGTTGCAGGGCCTGCAATCCATTTATGTGATTATTTTCGCACCGGTTTTTGCCGCCTTATGGCTGTACCTGAACCGGCGCGGACTCAACCCGTCGGCTCCGGTCAAGTTCGCCGCCGGACTTATTATCTTGGGCATCGGCTTCCTTTTTATGGTTTTCGCGTCGCGGATAGTGGTGGCGGGTGGTAAGGCATCGGTATTGTTTCTCACCACCACGTATCTTTTCAGCGTGTTGGGCGAGTTGTGCCTCAGTCCGGTGGGCCTAAGTTTCTACACCAAACTCTCCCCGCAGCGCTACGCGAGCCAACTGATGGGCATCTGGTTTGTGGGCGCATCGCTGGGCAACCTCATTGCCGGGCTTTTCTCGGGTGTGTTCGACGAGAAAAATGTGGCGAGTATGCCCGCCAACTACCTGTACGTGGTTTGTTTCGTGATCGGTTTCGGCGTGCTGATGCTGCTGTTTTCCAAGCAGATCAAGAAATGGATGGGCGGGGTTGAATAAGCATGCGTATGGAAAACAGTATCTTCTAAAAAGCACACACCCCCCGGCTTTGTAGCCGGGGGGTGTGTGCTTTTTAGAAGATTAAAGGCGGTTTTACAACCTTATTCCTACATACCGTTCTTTTATTTCTTCACTCTCGTGATAAAATATTTTGCCATTTTCCAGTAATAGTAACGTGCCGATATTACTCCCCACTACTTCCGCTACTGTATCTTTAAGAGTCATCCATTTGCCATCAAATAATTTTGATTCCGACATAATGTAGCATTTCCCGGAATCCGTATTCTTTGCAATCCAACCGATGACAAAATCAATGTCACCTTTTTTTGTTGTATTTGGTATTTTATCGCAATATTTCAAATCCAGGTTTTGGGTAAAATGTGCCAACTCCCCAAAACCCTCACCAATCTTCCGAGCCTCAAGCAAGGCTAAATATCTTTTCCTTTTATGTTTAACAATGAATCTTTTGACAAATTCTGTTTCGATTTGGCGTTCTTCCAAATGGTTGGGTTTTATTTTCTCCATGACTTTGACACAGCATTTATTTGAGCGCAAACATAAATAAACAAGAGTAAACCATATTCCACATCTAACGTGTAATCAAAATAGTATCTTCCCGAAAAGAGAAACCTCCCCAGCCCTTCCAACCGGGGTTTGGTGCTTTTCAGGCCTTCTCCAAGATGAAATTGCCATCAATTCCCAACTTCTGGTGCAGGCGGCGGGCCATGTCGAAGTTGATGTTCCGCTTGCCGCGCAATACTTCCGAAAGCCGCGTTTCGGTGACTTCCAGCAGTTGGGCAAGCTGTTTTTGGTTTACTTTGCGTTGGTACATTTTTAGCCGTATCATTTCTTCCAATGAGCCGGGAGTGGGAATCGGCATAAGCGGTATGCTGTCTTCGTAGGCTTCCGCAGCCAGTGAAAGTTTTTGCAGGTGCGCCGTTTCTTCCGGTGTTAAACTCTGAAAGCCGCCCTGTCGGGTTGCCTTTTGCAGCAAAAGCTCAATTTCAGCCATTGTTTCGGTGTACTCTTTTTCATCTGTGGTTTCCATATCCCTGTTTTTAAACGGTATAAGCATTTTTTATCTTGCTGTATTCGGCATGAGTGCCGATGAACCTGATGAAAACCGTCCGGATATCGAAAAATATCATGGCTATTAGCAGCCGGTAGTTGTTTCCCTTGATGTTGAAAACGTAACGGTCGTTTCCCACATAATCAGTGGAAGGAAAATATTCCCTTAACGCGTTGAAATCCTTCCAATCAGCGTCTTTTGTGATTTTGTACCATTCGTTTAGAACTTCAACAGTATCAGCGTGTTTGTGACTGAATTTAGTTAAAATGGGTTTTGTGAGTACAACCATTTTGTGCGTGCGCCACATTCAATGAGAAATTTCAGCATTCATAGTCATAGGACGACTTGAAGCCCGCACGAAAATAATCACGAATCTCCACAATCAAAAATATATTTCGTTTTTGGTGATTGATGAAATAGTATCTTTCAAAA
>JANPIL010000135.1:0-2202 GCA_031424975.1 Sphingobacteriales bacterium | reverse complement strand
CACGCTGGTGGCGTTGTTGTTCACGATTGTGGTCATGTTCAGCTACAAGGGCAGCCTGATTGTTCGGATTCCGCTGGACGTTGTGCGCATTGCCATTCCGCTGGTGATTTATTTCATCCTCATGTTTTTCTCGGCGTTCTATCTGGCCAAACGCGCCGGAGCTGGTTATGCCAAGTCCACTTCGCTGGCATTCACCGCCGCCGGAAACAATTTTGAATTGGGCATTGCGGTTGCCATTGCCGTTTTCGGCATTGATTCGGGCGTGGCGTTTGCCGCCGTCATCGGCCCGCTCATTGAAGTGCCGGTGTTGATTCTGTTGGTGAATGTGGCCTTAAGGCAGCAAGATAAATTCCCAAAATGAAAACGCCCGCAATTTCGCCTGTTCAATCATTGGATTTCAAAATGGTAGCCACTTTTTTGGCCGGGGCCGGTTTGCCCGCCAACGACCTACCCGAAGACCTGCCGCATTTTTTCAAGGCTGAAATCGGGAATGCACTGGCGGGAACGGTTGGCTTGGAGATGTACGGGCGTTTCGCGTTGCTGCGTTCGCTGGCAGTTTCGGAAAGATTCAGAAGCCAGCGGATAGGCGAACAACTGTACGGGGCGGCACTAAAGTATGCCGTGGAAAACGGCGTGAGAGAATTGTTTCTAATCACCACCACCGCTGACCGGTATTTTGCAAAGTTCGGGTTTGCGGGAATTGACCGCGAAACCGCGCCACCGGAAATCCGGCAGACCGCTCAATTCCGGGACATCTGCCCAAGTTCGGCAACAGTGATGCGGCTGGTTTTGTGAGGTTCGCAAACCTGGGTGAATCCACCAATCAAGCCTGTTTTTTCACTTCATCTATCGGCCTGTTTTTTTCGCGCATCAGCTTCACAACCCGCACGGCAGCCATGATGGTGACGGCAAAGGCAACCAAGCCGGCGATGCCCCAAAGCCAGTCAAGCGTGTTTTTCAGCGTGACCAAAAACACGATGGCGAACAGCAAAACCGTGGCCAGTTCGTTGTACAGCCGCAATTGCAGCGAAGTGAAGCGGAATTTTCCGGTGCGCAGTTCCGCAACCAGTTGGCGGCAGCACAAGTGATAAACCACCAGTGCGGCCACGAAAGCCAGTTTCAGGTGCAGCCAGCCGTGGGCCGCAAAATTGTCCCACCAGAGCCAGTACACCAGCCCCGTGCCCGACAGCAGCGTGAGCCACATGGCCGGAACCATGATGGCATTGAACAGGATGCGTTCCATTTTCTGGAATTGCTCTTGCAGCACCCGCCTTTCGGTTTCGGGGCGTTGGTTGGCTTCAGTGTGGTACACCAGCAGCCGGGGCAGGTAAAACAGCCCCGCAAACCAACTGGTCACGAAGATGATATGGATGGCTTTGAGGTGGTTGTAATCCATGGTGCATTTTCGGTTTGCCAAAATAATACGGCTGTCGCGCGTCTGCGACACGTGACGGTTGGCTCCGAGTCTGCGACTCGCTTGGCTGTGAGCCAAAACGCCAGCCGTAAAATAGTATCTTTCAAAAAGTAAAAACCTGCGGTTTCGCACAAGCTAAAGCGTGTGCTACTGCTTTTTGGCTTTGTAGTTCGCCTTTTGCAATTCCTGCGTTATTTTCTCCCGGAAATCGCCTTGGATCAGGATCTCGCCATCTTTGGCCGCGCCGCCCACGCCGCACTTGGTTTTGAGTAGCTTGCACAACGCTTCCAAGTCGGTTTGCGCACCCACAAAACCCGTGATGAGGGTTACTTGTTTGCCGCCCCTGTTTTTCTTGTCCAGTTGCACTTTCAGGTTTTGACCGGCTGGCGGCAATGTCAGCGGCTCATCAGGCTGGTTGGTTTCGTATTCAAAATCCTCTTGGGTGGAATACACGATTCCCTCGCGGTTTTTGTGCTTGTTTGCCATGGAACAGAATGACCGGTTTGTCTGCAAAAGGCAAAAATAGCCGATGCGGTTGTTCTTTTGTCATCGGACAGCCAACAAGATTGACTGCCGGTTGATTTTTCGTGCGTTTTTTGTATTTTCAACGGCCCCCATTGCTTGCCGCCACATGAAAAAACTTATGCTCCTCAACGCCACCACAATGTTGGCGGAGCCGGGCGTAAAGGTGGTGTATGCAAACCACAGCATCATTGACCCGCAACAACTCAGACGCGCCATCGTGGACAACCACCTGATTGGCAGGCACTTTTGAGCTGATGTGCAAC
>JANPIL010000134.1:0-4229 GCA_031424975.1 Sphingobacteriales bacterium | reverse complement strand
CGCAGGACGTTTTGCTGCACCACCCATACAACAGTATGGAGCCGGTTGTGAACCTGCTTGAGCAAGCCGCCGAAGACCCCGATGTGCTGGCAATCAAGATTACCATTTACCGCCTCGCCAAACAATCGCGTGTGACGGCGGCTTTACTCAAGGCCGCTGAAAGCGGCAAGCACGTTTCGGTGCTGTTCGAGGTGAAGGCTCGTTTTGACGAGGAGAACAACATCCGCGAAGCGCAAAAACTGCAAAAAGCCGGTTGCTTTGTGGTGTATGGCATCAGCCGTTTCAAAACCCACACCAAACTGCTGCTCATTGTCCGCAAGAATGGCAACGGGGTGACCCGTTATGTGCACCTGTCCAGTGGCAACTACAACGAGGACACTTCCAAGATATATACGGATATCGGGCTGCTGACCACAAACGAGACGTATGCCCAGGATGTTTCGGAGTTTTTCAATGTGATCACCGGCCACTCGCTGCCCAACCATTACCAATACCTGATTACGGCTCCACGCGATATGCGTAACCAACTGATCGGGCTGATGCGCCAAGAGGCCGACAATGCGCGGAAGGGTTTGCCCAGCGGAATCGTCATCAAGATAAATTCACTGGAAGACCAAGCGAGCATCAGCGAATTGTACCTTGCCTCGCAAGCCGGTGTACCCATCAAGCTCATTGTCAGGGGTATATGCTGCCTGCGGCCGGGCCGCGCCGGGCTGAGCGAAAACATAACGGTGCGTTCGGTCGTCGGCGATTTTCTGGAACACGCCCGGCTGTATTATTTCCACAACAATGGCGAGCCAAAAGTGTACGGCGGCAGTGCCGATATGATGGTGCGCAGTTTCGACCGCCGCATTGAGTCGCTCTTTTTGTTTGCTTCGCCCAGCAGCCGCCAACAAGCCATAAATGTGCTGGACTACAACCTGCGCGACAATGTGAATGCGTATGCCATGCAGGAAAACGGCGAATACAGCCGGTGCGCCACCGACGGCGAGCCGTTCAACATCCACCAGGAGTTTTATAAGGTCACGCCCGAAATCGTGGAAAACGCGCGGCTGTTTTGAAAATAGTATGTTTTGGAAAGCCGAAACCCGGCTACCCGTGAAACAAAAAAATCCTTCCGAGCGGAAGGATTTTTTTGTTTCATGCAAAACCCGGATGTATTATCCGATTTGCACACGCTTAAAAGCCGAAACGGTCAAGCCCTTGTGAACGCCCTCCAACATCTGGGCAACGGTTTTGGAGTTGTCCTTGATGAATTCCTGGTTCAGCAGGGTGTTGTCCTTGTAGAATTTGTTCAGTTTTCCCAGCGCGATTTTTTCCAGCATCGCTTCCGGTTTGCCTTCCGCGCGGGCTTGTTCCTTGCCGATTTCGATTTCCTTCTCCACAACGTCCGTTGGCACACCATCCTTGTCCAACGCCACGGGACGCATGGCCGTAATTTGCATGGCCACATCCTTGCCCGCCTCAGCCACATCGGCACCATTCACATTTTGCAAGGCCACCAGCACACCTATTTTGGAATTGCTGTGCAAATACGTCACGATTTTCTCGGCGGAGAGCTGCGAATAGCCCACCACATCAACTTTTTCGCCTATTTTGCCCGTCAATTCGGTAATGGCTTCCTGCACGGTTCTGCCACCGTCAAGTTTGGCGGCCATTAGCGCATCTTTGTCCGCCGGTTTCTCGGCAACGGCAACATCCATTATTTTTTGTCCCAAAGTCTGGAATTCGGTGTTTTTACCAACCGATTCCGTTTCGCAGGCCAAGCCAAAAATGGTGGCCTCGGTTTGGTTCGGATTGATGTGGATGGAAACAATACCTTCTTTTGTTTCATTGTCCGCGCGCTTGACGGAAATCTTTTCCCCTTTTTTACGCAGTATCTCAATCGCCTTTTCAGAATCGCCTTCGGCTTCGGTAAGGGCTTGTTTGCAATCCATCATTCCCATGCCGGTCATCTGCCGGAGTTTGTTCACTTCTTGTGCGGTAATAGCGGCCATAAATAGTAAAGATTTAGGTGTTTGAGAATAAAGTCGGAGTGGGAAAGTTTGACCCGGCCGAATCGGAAACCATTGAAACTGGCGGTTTCCGGGCGGACTTGCTTTCTTGAAAATAGTATGTCTACAAAGTACGAAACCCGCGTCGGAAATCCACTGCGACCAAGGTCAAGAGCGGGCGACGAATGGACTGGGTACTTAAAAAAAATTGAACACTGAAGAAATCAATGTTCAATTTTCAAGATAAGAACTTGTGTAACCCAATCAATTAGCTGTTTCCTCGTCTGCGGACACCTCTGCTGTTGCCGCAACTTCAGTAGCAGGCTCGTCCACTTGGCGTTTGGCCACTTCCTCGTCCTGTATCTTTTGGTCGTCCTTGTCTTGCTTGCGTTCCATGAGTCCCTCTTCTATCGCCTTGCCAATGGCAGCCGTGATCAGGGAGATGGACTTGTAGGCATCATCGTTGGCCGGGATTGCAAAATCGACCAGATTGGGGTTTGAGTTGGTGTCGCACATGGCAATCACCGGAATACCCAAGCGGCGGGCTTCCGATATGGCAATGTGTTCGCGTTTGACATCCACCACAAACAAGGCAGCCGGCAAGCGGGTCAGGTCGGCAATGCCGCCCAGCACCCTTTCCAACTTTTCCTTTTCACGGGTAATCATCAGGCGTTCGCGTTTGGCGATACTCGTGTATGATTCCTCTTTCATCAGCTTCTCCATCGAAGCCATTTTCTTTAGCGACTTGCGGATGGTTGCGAAGTTGGTGAGCATTCCACCCAACCACCGATCCGTCACGTACGGCATTTTAAGGCGTTTGGCTTCTTCCGTCACTACCTCTTGCGCTTGCTTTTTGGTGGCGACGAACATGATTTTGCGTCCGGAACGCACCATCTGGTGGATTGCTTCGGTAGCTTCGTCGAGCGAGGCGAGGGTTTTGTTCAAGTCAATGATATGGATTCCGTTCTTCTCCATGAAGATATACGGAGCCATGCGCGGATCCCATTTGCGGGTAAGGTGGCCAAAATGCACACCGGCATCCAAAAGGTCTTTGTACTTTAGCTGAGCCATTTTGTTAAGTTAAAGGGTAGCATAACTGCGACACCGGTCTCTGTAAGCCGCAATCAGAGGAAAATATTTATGTATTCGGTTTCAAACCACCAAGAAACCCACACAATGCCTGACGGCTGATGTTGGTATCAACGCTTGCTGAACTGGAAGCGGCGGCGTGCCTTGCGGCGGCCATACTTCTTGCGTTCCACCATGCGGGGGTCACGGGTGAGGTAACCCTCCTTTTTCAGTGCGGGGCGGAATTCGGCATTCACCTCACACAAGGCGCGGGCAATCGCCATGCGCAACGCCTCCGCCTGGCCGGTGGTTCCGCCACCTTTGATGTTGGCTTTCACGTCGTAAGTGCCTAATGCCTGAATGGTGGCAAAAGGCTGGTTCACAATGGTCTGCAACACTTCAGTGTGGAAATATGCCTTTATATCACGGGTATTTACCGTGATATCACCTTTGCCGGGCTGGAGATAAATGCGGGCAACTGATGTTTTCCGTCTGCCTATGGTATTAACCATGTCCATGTTTTTACGGTTTATTCTTTGGTGTCTTGTATTTGGTTTCCGCAATACGGGGGGCCGCTTGTGGGTCAGGTTGTTATCACTACCTCTTTAGGCTGTTGCGCCTCATGGGGATGCTGGTTTCCGGCATATACGTACAGGTTGGTGTACAGCCTGCTTCCCAACCGGTTTTTCGGCAGCATTCCGCGTACCGCGATCTCGACCACTTTCGCGGGGTTTTTTGCCATCATCTCGCGCGGGGTCTTGAAGCGTTGCCCGCCCGGATAGCCCGTATGGCGCACATACACCTTGTCGGTCATTTTCTTGCCCGTCAGGCGCACCTTCTCGGCGTTGATGATGATCACATTGTCGCCGCAATCTACGTGCGGGGTGAAGTTAGGCTTGTTTTTGCCGCGAATGATTTTGGCGACCTCGCTGGCTAAGCGTCCCAGTACTTTCGAGTCGGCATCAATAACCACCCAACCCTTGTGGGCCGTGGCTTTGTTTGCCGAGATGGTCTTGTAACTTAAGGTATCCATTGAGATGAAAATAGTATCCTGAAAAAAGGCAAAACCCACTTCTTTTTGAAAACGGGACTGCAAAGGTATTGTTTTTGAAATTGTGATGCAAGGGAGGGTTATATTTTTTTGCTTGGCGCGAAAACCGAAGGTTT
>JANPIL010000133.1:0-6430 GCA_031424975.1 Sphingobacteriales bacterium | reverse complement strand
GGTCGAACTCGTCTGTCTGCAACCCGGTCAGGGACAAAAACGTGGCCGGTTGCCGGCGTACTGTTTCCAAGGAATACATACCATCATGATTTTAAGAAACCCGCAAGCTATATAATTTATCGTAATCACCTTTACTATTTTGCCAGCCGTGGCAGGGCGGCAATCCGTCCGCCGGATATTGCCGATCATTCGATACTTTTAGCGAGTCATCCACCCGGCAATCCGCATTCCACGCGGTTGTTTTATGGAAATTATTTGGCAACCCCGTTCAAGTGAGGCCCATGAAAACGCTTTTGTTGTGCGCACTGCTCATTGCCGGTTTCCAGAGTCCGGCCCAGACAACATTCCGGCACCTGACCACCGCCAACGGGCTGTCGCACAATACCGTCATGGATATGCTCCAGGATCACAAAGGATTCCTGTGGCTGGGCACTGCCGACGGGCTGAACCGCTACGACGGCGAGCATTTCCAAGTGTACCGGCGGTCGGCGCGGGATGCACGCAGCCTGAGCAGCAACGAAATCAAGAGCCTGCTCGAAGACCGGCAGCACCGGCTGTGGGTGGGCACCAACTCCGGCGGACTGAACCAATTAGACTCGTCGGGTGTGCATTTCAACCGCCTGACCCGCACCACCGGAGGCCAAGACATCAGTAGCACCGCCATCGTTGACTTGGCGCAAGATCCGGCGGGCCACATCTGGGCCGCCGCCTACGGGCAAGGCTTGTTGCGGATAGACCCACACACGCGCCGAGCCACGCAACTGACCACCGGAAAAGGCGGGCTGCCCTCGAATTTAATCCACCGGATATGCCCCGACAAGGCGGATAACCTGTGGTTTGCCGCCCCGGAGGGAAAACTCTTCAGGATGCGGCTCTCCGACCTCCGCATCACCACCGTTGCGCTGCCCGCCCCCAACGAACCCCTGCCAGTGACCATCATGACCATCCGGTGCGACAGCCGGGGACGGATGTGGGTGGGCACGCAAGGGCGGGGTTTGTTCCGGTGTGAACCCGGCCAGACGGCCTTCCAATCGGTATTCTACCGCAAAGGCGTGTTTGAAGGGGTTAATATAGCCCGCAGCCTGCACGAGGATGCCAGCGGGCGGTTTTGGCTTGGCACCGACGATGGCATTGTGGTGGCCGAGAATGGCGGTTTCCAACAGACAAAACATATCCAACGATATCCGGGAGTAGCGGGCAGCCTCAGCACCCACGCCACGGTATGCATCCGGGGCGACCGGCAGGGAAACATCTGGGTTGGCACGTGGGAGGGCGGCCTGAACGTGCGTTTCGCCCGCCCCGATCCGTTCGAAATCCACGCCCACCAACTCGGCCAACCCAACAGCCTGCTGACTCAATCCGTGGCAGCGGTGGCCGCCGACTCGCTGGGCAATGCCTGGGTCGGAAGCAACCAAGGCCTGTCATATCTGGATCGGCGAACGAACACCTACCGGCATTTCCGGCACCAGCCCGGCAACCCCCGCTCAATACCGGGCAACGATGTCACGTTCATGTGTCTGCTCTCGAAAGAGATACTGCTGGCAACCATTTGGAACAAGGGAACCATGTTGATTGATACCAGAACCGGGCAGGTGAAACGGCATCTGGAACTGCTGGGTTCGGGTCAGGTAAACGTTGCCGCCCGGGCGGAAGGCGGCAAATCGCTGATAGCGACCAACCAAGGCCACCGCTGGCTGATTGACAACCAAACCGGCCAACTCACGCCCGACGGGCGGCTAACGCAAGAGGCTTTTGCCTACACCGCCCTGCTTGAAACCCGGGACGGCACAATCTGGAGGGGGACTTTCGGCAACGGTCTGCTCGCGTGGACAAGTCGGGGGAAATCATTCAGGCACTACCAAGGCACCGGACAAACGGATAGCCTGCGCGACAACCACGTCACCTACCTGTTTGAAGACACGCACGGCCAAGTTTGGGTGGGCACCATGAATGGCCTGCACCGCTATGACCGGCGCAGCGGAAAGTTCACGCTGCTGACTACCGACAATGGACTGCCCAACGACGCTATCATGAGCATCGGGCAAGACAAGGCCGGCAGTTTGTGGGTGGCCACTAACAATGGCTTGTGCCGACTGGACAAAACCGGACGGGTACTCCGCACCTACCGCCGCGAAGACGGGCTGGCGGGCAATGACTTCACAGAACGGGCCGTGAGCCAAAGTCCCGACGGAACGCTGTTCTGGGGCGGCAAACATGGATTGACGGTGTTCAGAACCGATCACCTTGACACTCCAGAACCAAGAGTACCGGTGTACCTAACAGAGCTGAAACTGTTCAACCGGCCCGTGCTGCCGGGCAGTTCCGGCTCGCCCTTGACCCGTGCCTTGGCCGACACCAAGACGCTCACCTTGCGTCACAACCAGTCGGTAATCACGATTGATTTTGCGGCGGTGCTGTTCAAGGCGCACCGCAACGTGCGGTATGCCTACCGCTTGGACGGGTTTGAGGATGCTTGGAACCACGTGGGTGCGCAGCACTCGGCAACCTACACCAACCAAAACCCCGGCACGTACCGGTTCCGGGTAAAAGCCTCGCTCACCGGCGATTTCCGGCAGGCTCCCGAAACCGTGCTGCAACTGACCATCCTGCCGCCCTGGTACCGCACCGGCTGGGCCTACGGCCTGTATGCGGTGCTGGTGTTAGGGCTGCTTGCGGGCATGAGGCGGCTAATCCAGATTCGAGAGAGCTACAAGACCGAATTGCGAGCCGAACACTTGGAAACCGAAAAGGCCCGCGAGCTCGACCGGCTCCGTTCCGGCTTCTTCACCAACATCTCGCACGAGTTCCGCACGCCCCTCACGCTGATCCTGACCCCGCTCGAGCAATTCCTGGCCGACCGCACCCCCGACAGCCGCCGCCCGCAGTTCCATACCATGCACCGCAACGCCAACCGGCTGCTGCGGCTCATCAACCAATTGCTCGACCTCTCGAAACTGGAATCGGATTCGTTCCGGCCCGACATCAACCGGCAGGACATCATCGGGTTTGTGCGCCGGGTGGCCGATTCTTTTGCCTTGCAAGCCGGGCAGCAGCACGTGGCGTTGCGCATAGATGCAGAACCGGTAGCCTGCGCGGCCTGGTTCGACCCGGACATCCTTGAAAAAGTGCTTTACAACCTGATCGCCAACGCCCTCAAGTTCACGCCCGAAGGCGGCTCGGTCACCGTCCGGTGCCGTATTGTCCAGCCCGGCGACTCGCCCGAACTGCTGCTGGAAGTGGACGATACGGGCATTGGCATCCCCGCCGGGCACACAACGCACATTTTTGAGCGGTTTTACCAAGTGGATGGGCAGAGCCGGGCAAAAAAAGCCGGTACGGGCATCGGGCTGGCACTGACCCGCGAACTGGTAGAACTGCACCGGGGCAGCATCCAAGTCCAAAGCCAGCCGGGCACGGGCACGGTGTTCATCGTCACGCTGCCCGTACACGCATCGGCTTTTCCGGCTGGCTGGCTTTCCAACCCGCCCGCCGATTCGCACGCCATTACTGGCGGGGAAAGCCCAGCCCTTGCTCTTCCAGTAGGCAATACGACGGGAATTCCGACCAACGATTTGCCCGCCGATGTGCCGCTGGTGCTGGTGGTGGAAGACCACGACGATTTGCGGCACTACCTGGCCGACTGTTTCGGGCGGCACTACCGGGTGCTGCTGGCCGCCAATGGCCGCGAAGCGTTGGCGCAGGCCCAAACTGAAATCCCCGACCTGGTGGTGAGCGACTGGCTCATGCCCGACATGGACGGCGTGCAACTGTGCGAAGCCTTGAAAACCGACGAACGAACCAGCCACGTGCCGGTCATGCTGCTCACCTCAAGGTCGAGCACGGAAAGCAAGGTGGAAGGCTTGGATGCTGGAGCCGACGACTACCTGACCAAGCCGTTCAACTTGGAGATATTGCTCAGCCGGGCACGCAACCTGATCCAAAGCCGTCGGTTGCTGCGCGCCAAATACTGCCGGATGCTGCCGGAATCCGGTAGTAATATGACAGAAACCACTGGCAAGCCAATCGAGGACGCATTGCTGCGCAAAACGCTGGCTATCATTGAAATACACATCGCCGACCCCGATTTGGACGTGCAGCGGCTGGAACGCGAACTGGGCCTGAGCAACACGCAACTCTACCGCAAACTCAAGGCCCTGACCGGCAAGGGCGGCAATGAACTCATCCGCAGTGTGCGGCTCGGGCGGGCGGCGCAATTGCTGCAATCGGGTGGGCGGCAAGTGGCCGAAGTGGCTTATGCAGTCGGTTTCAGCGACCCCAATTACTTCACGCGGGCATTCCGCAAGGAGTTTGGCACGTCGCCGGGCGAATGGGGGAAAAGAACCGTGGAGGCCCAAGATTAAAACGCTTTTCGCAGGGCAGTATAAGAGACGTTTGTCAACTAATTGGCAATCAAGCCGATACACGTGCCTGCCAGAAAAATAGTATGTTTCAAAAAGCCCAAACCCCCACTGCCCGCGTGCCGAACCGTCGGACTTGGAAAGTCCGGCTACCCTTGCCAAAATAGTATCTTTTGGCAAGGCCAAACCCGCCCCGTACTACGCATGGGGGTTTGAGACTTTTCAAAGATACTATTTTCCGGTGATGCGAAACGCGTTCATTTCCAAGTTATTCCCGTGGCATTCTCCACCGAAAAATGCCCTTCCTTGGCCGATTTGACGGGTTTCCCGTGGATGGTCAAGCCCTCGAAACGCACGTTTTCAACGGCGTGCTGCGCGTCGTAGCCGTACAGTATGGAGTAGGGAAACTGCCCGTCGGTGACGGCGACGTTGCGGAACAGGATGTTGCGGATGCGGCCACGGCTGGCGGCACGGGCGGCCTGCTGGCCGGGCGGCACGCGCAGCACGCCGTCCCACGCGCCTTGCATATATTGCCGCGTGCGTTCGGCATTGTCAGTGGGCCGGTCGGTGCTGTACTGCGACCAGAACACGGCAAGGTCAATGAGCTTGTGGGGCGCATCCTCGACGCGGATGTTGTCATAAACAATGTTTTCAACGGTAGCCTCGTCGCCGTTGTGGATGCTCAGGGCCGCGCCCCGATCCACGTGAATCAAATCGCAATCGCGGAAAGTGATGTTGTTGACGGTTTTGCAGCGCAGTTCAAAACCGATTTCAAAAGCGTTACCCCAAGGCATATTCCAAATCACGCAGCGTTCCACCAATATGTCGGTCACGTCGCGGCCTTTGCCCGGCTGGCTGTAATGGGTATCGGGGTTGATGCTGAAACTCTTGACCACGATATTGTCGTCGTTGTTGCGCAAAAAGCAATCGCGGATGCGCACCTGCGAGGTACCCACCAAGTCAATGCCATCCGAGCCGTTGCGCCAGCAGATTTGGTTGTGGTTGCGTATCGTCACCCCGTCGCAATCCAGCAGTACCAGCGTCCAGCCGGGATTGTCCACGATGGTGATGCCTTCGATGTCGATGTTGCGGCAACGCCACAGCCGCACCAGCCGGCCCTTGTCCAGTTGGCTGGCATCAAGTATGCCCCGCCCCCGGATGGTGATGTTGCGGGCATCGGTGGCCTCGATGTTGCCGCGCACAATGGCCCCACCGGCAATGTAAACCGTTTCGTTGCTTTTGAGCGTCAATGTGCCCACGTCATGGATTTTGCCCGGCGCAAAGTACCGCACGTTGGGGTCGGTGGGTTTTGGCACGTCCTTTTCCAAGGGCGCGGCAAAGATGTAGAGCGGCCGCGTGTGTTCGCCGTTGCGTTCAATGGACAGTTGCCCCGGCTTGCTGATTTTGAACGTCAGCTTGCCGGGCGACACCGATACCGGAATGGCCAGGCTCCGGGGGCGGATGTCCACCCAGCGCATATCGTGCGTTGAAGTGATTTCGACCGTAACGCTGCCCTCGAAGCTGAAAGTTGCCATTGCCGACACGGCATTGTCGTACACGAAAACCTCTTTCCCGTTCACGGTCACGCTGAAATCTGCCGCCCGCCGCGCCGAGTCGGGAGCCGGATAGGTAACGAGTTGCTGGGCCATGAGCCAAGTTGGAAGCAGCAGCAAGGCGGCGGTAAGAAACCGGGGCAGTGCCGCGATTTTCAGGGCGGGTTTGGTTAAGGTGGGCATTTTGGAAAATAAGGGGTTTAGGGTTTTTGGGAGATACCTGTCTGCCGACAGGCAGGCTATTTTCAGTCAGCAGTTTACGGAAAAAATGTTTGTGCCTTTGGTCATGCCAACTCTGGCAGAGTTAGCGTGACCAAAGGCCGGGTTTGGCACTTTTGAAACATACTATTTTCCGGGAAACCGGCGCGGCAAACACCCGTCAGGTTGACCAGTCAGCAGGAGGCGCGGAACTGGAGTTGCAGCGGCAGCGAACACGGGGCCGCGCACGGGCCGGGCTGCCCGCCCAGAATCCGGGCCACCAGCCGCCCCACCTCCGCCGACGGCTGCGCAATCACCGAT
>JANPIL010000132.1:0-29222 GCA_031424975.1 Sphingobacteriales bacterium | reverse complement strand
AAGGCCGGCAGGGGCCGCAAAGCCGCACGTTTCTGGTCAGTCCACTCACGGCCGCCGTAGCCGCCGTAACGGGCAAAATATCGGATGTGCGCGAGTTTGTGTGACGGGTGAAAATAGTATCTTTTGAAAAGTCCAAACCCCTGTTTCCTGAATCTCGAAAACAACAACATGACCGAGAATGAACGCATGGCACAATTGAAGGCACTCGCGGACGAAACACTCCGCAAACTTGATGCCGTTGCCAACGATAGCTTGGCCATCCGCACGGCCCAACTGCGAACCATGCAAGCCGTAGCCGGAAACACCCAGATTCTCGGTTTCATCCTGGACAGGCAAGATGAAATGAAAAAGGAGTTCAACGCCAGCATTGATGCTCTGCGCTTGGAAGTTGCCGAAGACAGGCAGGCGCAGGATGCCAAACTGGAAACAATCATGCGGGCCTTGCGGCAACTTCTGCACCGCCCATAGGCGACCGGGCAAACGCCGTTGCCAACCGCAAAATAGTATCTCCCGGAAAGCCCAAACCCGCCCGCGCAACGCCCGCAGAAATCCCCCCGTTTTCGTATCTTTGCAGGAAAAATCCATTTCCGCACCCAAGCCATGCTTTCCATCACCAATCTTTCCTTTTACTTCGGCGGACGGGCTCTGTACCGCGAGGCCAACCTGCACATCAAACCCAAAGACAAGATTGGCCTGATCGGGCTGAATGGCACGGGCAAATCCACGCTGCTGCGGCTGATTGATGGCGAATACCTGCCCGACGAGGGAAGCCTCTCAAAGTCAGGCGATTGCACGGTAGGGTTTTTGAACCAGGATTTGCTTTCGTACCAGACTGACGACAGCATATTGTCGGTGGCGATGCAGGCGTTTGAGCAGGAAAACAAGCTGCAAAAACAGATTGATGCGGTGCTGCACGAGATGGAAATCAACTACCACGACAACCTGATTGACAAGCTCACGCGCCTGCAAGAGCATTTCGACGCGCTGGGCGGCTACACGATCCAGGCCCGCGCCGAAGAGATTCTGGAAGGTCTGGGTTTCAAGACCAGCGAACTGGAACGGCCTCTGCGCGAGTTTTCGGGTGGCTGGCGGATGCGCGTAATGCTGGCCAAGATGCTGCTGGCCAAGCCCGCCCTGCTGCTGCTCGATGAGCCAACCAACCACTTGGACTTGCCCTCAATCCAGTGGCTCGAAAACTATCTGGAACGCTACGAAGGCGCATTTGTGATTGTATCGCACGACCGCGAGTTTCTGGACAATTGCATTGAGACAACAGTGGAAATATCCATGCAGAGATTCAATGTATATGCCGGAAACTATTCGTTTTATCTGGAAGAAAAAGCCCTGCGCAACGAAATACAGCGCGGAGCCTACGAAAACCAGCAGTCCAAGATAAAGCAGACCGAACGGTTCATTGAGCGGTTCAAGGCCAAGGCATCGAAGGCGCGGCAAGTCCAGAGCCGCGTGAAGTCGCTGGACCGGCTGGAAATGGTGGATGCGGTGACGGAAGAGAATGTGAAGGTGCATTTCCGCTTCAATTTCCGGCAGCAAAGCGGACGCAACGTGCTGGAAGTGAAGAACGTGAGCAAATCATATCCGCAGAAGCCGATCCTGAAAAACACCACCGCCCGCATTGAACGCGGCGACAAAATCGCGCTGATCGGGGCCAACGGCAAGGGCAAATCCACGCTGCTGCGCATTATTGCGGGCACCGAGCAGATAGAAGGTACGCGCGAGATCGGGCACAATGTCAATTTCGCGTTTTTCGCCCAGCACCAGTTGGAGGCGTTGAACGTGGAAGACACGATTCTGGACGAACTCAAGCAAGCGGGAACCGCCAAGACCGAAGTGGAACTGCGCACGGTGCTGGGCTGCTTTTTGTTTTCAAATGAGGATGTCTTTAAGAAGATAAAAGTGTTGTCGGGTGGCGAAAAATCGCGGGTGGCACTGGCCAAGACGCTGATTTCGGAAGCCAATTTCCTGCTGCTCGACGAACCGACCAACCACTTGGATATGCAGTCGGTGAGCATTTTGATCCAGGCACTGGAACAGTACGAAGGCACGTTTGTGGTCATCAGCCACGACCGGCATTTTGTGAGCCACGTGGCCAATAAAATATGGTATATTGAAGATTACCAACTCAAGGAATACCCCGGTACTTACGACGAATATGAGCAATGGAATGCCGACCGGCCCAAGGGAAAATCTTCGCAGCCCACGCAGAATACTATCCCCGTAAAAGCCCAAACCCCGCCTGCCCCACCGAAGCCGGTAAGTGAAAGCGAAAAGCAACTGCTCGACCGCAACCTGCAAAAGGCAACCCGGCAGATCGGGGAACTGGAAAAAAAGATTGCCGGGCTTGAAAGCCAAAAACAAACGCTGGAACAGGAAATGGCACAACTGGCCGCGAAAAATAGTATGGCTGAAATGCAGCAAACCTCGGCCACCTACCGGCAGGTTTCGCAAGCCCTTGAACAGGCAATGGAAGAATGGGAAACGGCCACGATGGAAGTGGAAGAACTGGAACGACAGAGGACATGACCCTTGCCGAAACGGAAACCCCGGCAAACCGGGAGCGGCTTGGAAAATAGTATGATTTGAAAACCCCAAACCCCGGCAAGTTCCCAGAACCTGCCGGGGTTTTCGCTCTTTGCGCAAGTGAGTCACGCGTTTGCAAAATGTTTTTTTTAAAACCTTGCAACCATCCGGCGGCTTCGCGGGTCATGTGAAAATAGTATCTTCACAAACACCCAAACCCCCGATGAGTTGCAAGTGGATGCCAAAGAACTGGCCGACGGCGGGGCGATACCGCTTGGCGATACTTTTCACGCCTCTGCCAGCAAATAGGCGGTGCTGCGGCCACCGGCTTTGTCTTTGGCAAGCACACCCCAAGCGAGCAGTTGGTTCATGTCGCGGGTAGCGGTGTCTTGCGAGCACCGGTTAATCTTGGCCCATTTCGACGAGGTTAGTTTGCCTTCAAACCCGTCCAAAAGTTTGTTCAGCGTTTTTCGCTGCCGGTCATTGAAAGGCCGGGCCGCGTGTTTCTCCCAAAACCGGGCTTTGCCAAGCACCCCGTCGAGGGTATGTTCGCTGGCGACCACGGCCCGGCCGAGGCAATCGAGAAACCACACCAGCCAGCCGGTAACGTCCACATTGCCTTTTTGTGTTTGTTCCAGTATGTCATAGTAAGCCCGGCGTTCCTGCCGGATTTGCGCCGACATACTGTAAAACCGCCGGGCGGTGCCGTCGGCGCGAGCCAGTTGCATATCGGCGATGGTGCGGGCAATGCGGCCGTTGCCATCGCTGAACGGGTGCAGGGTCACGAACCACAAGTGCGCCAACGCCGCCTTCAGCACGGGGTCTTCGGCGGTGGGGGCATTGAACCAGTCGAGAAAGCGGGCCGTTTCCGCATCCAGCACCGATGCCTCCGGTGCTTGAAAATGCACCCGTTCGCGGCCCAGCGGTCCGGAAACCACCTGCATGGGGCCGGTTGCGCCGGTGCGCCAGGCCCCGGTGATGATTTTTCGCATTCCGCTGCGCCCTGTCGAAAAAAGGGCGGCGTGCCAAGCAAAGAGCCGGTCTTTGGTGAGGGACTGGGCGTAGTTTTCGGTGGCATCCATCATCATTTCCACCACTCCTTCCACGTGGCGGTCGGTGGGGGTCAATCCGGCAATGTCCATGCCCAACCGCCGGGCCAGCGACGACCGAACTTGCTCCGGATCGAGCCACTCGTCTTCTATCTCGTTGGTTTTCAAGGCTTCGAGTGTCAGCGTTTGCAAAACGGCTTCGCTACGCAGCGCAAAACCCAGATTTTCCATGCGTCCCAGCAGCCGTCCTTGCCGGTACCGTACCGTTCCGAGCCGAGCTTCGGTTTCCTGGTGATTCCAAGTGAAAAATGGCCACTGGGGGTGTTGATAGATGTACATACAATATTCTCCGCTTATTGTGCGGTGAATATATGGATTAATCTCCGCAATCGAGTTGCCGGGATAAGTCTTTTTCCGGCCAAAAAAATAGTATCCCCGCAAAAGCCCAAACCCGCTTTGTGGGGCACTGATATGCCGTTTCAAATTTTTTCTTGGTTAATTCATGGAAAATCAAAACCTTGGACAACTTTTCCAAGACATTCCAACCCATAACCACTGACTACCGGTAATGAAGACAATACAAGGCCCCGCCCTTTTTCTGGCGCAGTTCATGGGCGACACCGCCCCATTTAATTCCCTTGATTCCATTGCGCACTGGGCCGCCGACCTTGGCTACCTCGGCGTACAGCTACCGTCTTGGGACAGCCGCTGCATTGACTTGCAAAAGGCCGCCGAATCCAAGACCTATTGCGATGAACTCAAGGGCAGCCTGAAAGCCATCGGCCTGGAAATCACCGAGTTGTCCACGCACTTGCAAGGCCAACTGGTGGCGGTGCACCCGGCCTACAGCCCCATGTTTGATGGCTTTGCGCCCAAGGAAGTACACGGTAACGAACCCGAACGCCAAAAATGGGCGGTGCAGCAACTGAAATGGGCGGCCAAAGCCAGCCAAAACCTTGGCCTGCACTCGCACGTCACGTTTTCGGGTGCGCTGATGTGGCCGTTTATGTACCCGTGGCCGCAGCGCCCTGCCGGACTGACGGAAACAGCTTTCGGTGAACTGGCCCGCCGCTGGAAACCGATTCTGGACGCGTTTGACGAGTCGGGCGTGGACGTTTGCTACGAACTGCATCCCGGAGAAGACCTTTATGACGGCACTACTTTCGAGATGTTTCTGGAGCATCTGGACAACCATCCGCGTGCCAACATCAATTACGATCCGAGCCATTTTGTACTGCAACAGCTTGACTATCTGCAATTTATTGATTTTTATCACCAGCGTATCAAGGCGTTCCACGTCAAGGATGCGGAGTTTAACCCGACAGGCAAGCAGGGCGTGTACAGCGGCTATGCCGGTTGGGCAGACCGTGCCGGGCGTTTCCGTTCGCTGGGCGACGGCCAGGTGGATTTCGGCAGCATTTTCAGCAAGCTATCGCAATACAACTACGACAGTTGGGCAGTACTGGAATGGGAATGCTGCATCAAATCGCCGGTGCAGGGCGCGGCCGAAGGTGCGCCGTTCATTGAAAGCCACATAATCCAGGTAACCGAAAAAGCCTTTGACGACTTTGCCGGAACCAGTGCCAACGAGGAATTCAACAGGAAAGTATTGGGATTGGGACTTTAGCAGTTTACACCATTTGTACACTTAAAAATCTAAACCATTCTGGTGTATATGAAAAAAGGAAAAATTGCCTCAATCGTTCTCATCGTTTTACTGGGAAGTTGCAATAAAAAAGAAGTAACACCCGATTGCGAAATAAAAAATTATGGCGTTCTCAAGGTGAGTTTTGCCGCTGCAAACATTAAACACAGTATTCTGGTGACTTTTCCCGGTGCAGGAGGTCGTGGCCGAGAGAAGATAGTGGAAATCGGCAAATCTTCTGATACTTTACATCTATTCCCAGGCTCTTATCCGGTAAGTATTGCAAGTGTGAACGATAGAGGTTTAGCGATTGATGACGAATCAAAAACTGTTGCTATCAAAACCTGCGAAAACACGGAAATCAATGTCAATTTTTAAAATAAACATTGGAGAATCTGCTAATGTTAAGCAAATAACAAAGCTGTTATTTGCTTAACAATCAACAAATTGTACGTTTTTTCAATAAAACCGACCACGGAAAATAGTATCTTTTAAAACGCCCAAACCCGGCCAGTCTGCCAATATTCGTTTTTTCCACGCATCCAATCCGAAAATCCTTATGAGACAATCATTTTTTATCCTCGCCGCCGGATTACTGGCGTTTTGCTTTACAAACCCGATGGAAAACGACACAACCAAGGCGGGCAAGTGGAAAAGCCTGTTTGACGGAAAAACCACCAAAGGCTGGCACAACTATCTGAAAACGGATGTTTCGCCGGTGTGGAAAGTTGAAGGCGGCGCACTGACGCTGGGCGGCAAGGGCGGCGGCGACATCATCAGCGATGCCCAGTACGAGAATTTTGAATTGGAGCTGGAATGGAAAGTGGCCGAGGGGGGCAACAGCGGGATCTTTTTCCGCGTCCACGAAGATGAGAAATTCAAAACGCCGTACATGACCGGCCCCGAGATGCAAATCCTTGACAATGAACGCCATCCTGATGCCAAGGCTGGCAAAAACGGCAACCGCACCGCCGGTTCGCTTTACGATATGCTGCCCCCGAGCCAGCCCTCGAAACCCGCCGGACAATGGAACAAGGTGCGGGTGGTCATCAATAAAAACCGCGCCGAACACTGGCTCAACGGCACAAAAGTGGTGGACTACGCACTCAGCGGCCCGGAATGGGACACCATGCTGAAAGGCAGCAAGTTTGCCACGTGGGAAGGTTTCAACAAATACTCCAAAGGCCACATTGGCCTGCAAGACCACGGCGACGTGGTTTCGTTCCGCAACATCCGCATCCGGGAGTTGTGAAAACTCCCCGAAAGGGAAATTTAAAAAACAGCCATCTTTACCTTTAACCCAAACCCCATGTCCAAACAACTGTCACGCCGCTTGGCTGCCAAGAAAATGCTCGGCGGAGCCGCCCTGCTGGGCAGCGCCGCCACATCTTCCTTTGCCATGGAGCCAATTAATGTAAAACTCAAGGGCAACATCAACCACTCGGTATGCCGCTGGTGCTACGGAAAAATTCCGCTGGACGAACTATGCAAGGCCGCCAAAGCCATGGGCATCCAATCCATTGAGTTAGTGGGGCCTGAAGAGTGGCCGGTGCTGAAAAAATACGGCCTCACCAGTGCCCTGCCTTGGGGAGCCGGACAAGGCATTGAAAAAGGTTTCAACGACCCGGCCCTGCACGATGCGCTGGTTGCAGACTACGAGAAGGTGATACCGAAAGTGGCGGCCGCTGGCTACAATACCCTCATTTGCTTCTCGGGCAACCGCAACGGCAAAACCGATGAGCAGGGACTGGAAAATTGCGCCACCGGCCTGAAACGCCTGATGGCTTTTGCCGAAAAGCACAAGGTTACACTGGTCATGGAACTGCTCAACAGCAAGGTAGACCACAAGGACTACCAATGCGACCACACGGCTTGGGGTGTCGAGCTTTGCAAACGCGTCGGTTCGGATCGGTTCAAACTGCTCTACGACATCTACCACATGCAAATCATGGAGGGCGACATGATCCGCACCATCCGGGACAATATCAAGTACATCGCGCATTTCCACACGGGCGGCAATCCGGGCCGCAACGAGATTGACGAGACTCAGGAGATTTACTACCCCGCTGTAATGAAAGCCATTGTGGCCACGGGCTACAAGGGTTTTGTGGCGCAGGAATTCATACCGGCGGGGCCGAAGCCATTGGTGTCGCTGCAAAAAGCCGTGCAACTGTGCGATGTGTGAGTTTGCGGTGGCAAGGCAGGTTTCGGCATTTTAAAATATACTATTTTCCGGCTTGCCTGGCCTCGGCATTCGGCGATTTCCAAGCAGAATTTTTTTCTTCAAAGCCATACCCAAACCCCGGAGTTTCCAGAACTTCGGGGTTTGGGCTTTTCAAAAGATACTATTTCGAAACATTTAAATTCGCCCCATTATTTTAGAACATTTCCAATAGAAAATTGATTGAAAGCGGTAATTGTGTTAAATTGTTGGCTGTTTGTAAAACGGGCATCGTACAATCTAATTAATCCGGGCTACCGGCACAGACACTTCCCTTTATTATTCAATCACTTATCAAATCTTATGAAACGTTTTCACTCCAACACGGTGCGGCTGGCAGTTTGCATCGTCGCAATGCTGGGCGCGGGCATTCTGGCCAATGCGCAGTCCAAGCCAAAACCCGTTGCCAAGCCAGCCACCTCCACAAAACTGTTGGTTTTCTCCAAGACCAAAGGTTTCCGCCACGCCTCCATCGGGGTTGGCAAACTGGCAATCATGCAAATGGGCAAGGCGAAAGGTTTTGCCGTGGATACCACCGAAGATGCCGGCAAGTTCAACGAAAAGAACCTAAAGCAATACAAGGCCGTGGTTTTCCTGAGCACCACCGGCGACGTGCTGAACAATGTGCAGCAAGCTGATTTTGAGCGGTACATCCAGTCGGGTGGCGGTTTTGTCGGCATCCACGCCGCCTCGGATACCGAATACGACTGGCCGTGGTACAACAAACTGGTTGGCGCGTACTTTTCATCGCATCCCGGCAACCCGAATGTGCAGAAAGGCATGATGCACGTATTGGACAAAAACCATGCTTCCACCAAAGAGCTTCCCGACCAATTTGAACGCACCGACGAGTTTTACGATTTCAAATCGTACCAGAAGGATTTGGTAAAGCCGCTAATCCGGGTGGACGAAAAAACCTACAAGGATGGCAAGATGGGCGATTTCCACCCGATGGCCTGGTACCATGAATTTGATGGTGGCCGGGTTTTCTACACCAATTTCGGCCACACCGACGAAACCTTTTCCGAAGACCTTTTTCTGAAACACCTGTGGGGCGGTATCCAGTATGTAACTGACTACAAGGCACTTGACTATTCAAAAACCAAGTCGCAACGCGTGCCCGAAGAAAACCGCTTCAACAAGACCGGCTTGGTAAACAAACTCGACGAGCCAACCGAACTGGCGGTTTTGGATAATGGAAAGGTACTGTTTGCCGAACGCAAGGGAGCGGTGAAACTTTACATTCCGAAAACGCAAAAAACCAAAACCCTCGTCACGATTCCGGTCTACAGCAAGCATGAATACGGTTTGATGGGCCTGAACCTCGACCCCGACTTCAACCGCAACCAATGGGTGTACCTGTATTATTCAAACAACGTTTCTCCCGATACGGCCAACCGGCTGGTGCGCGTGAAATTTGATGCGGCAAAAGATTCGTTGCTGATGAACACCGAACAGGTGATTCTGCGCGTACCCGTAAAACGCACCGGCTGCTGCCACACGGGCGGCTCAATTACTTTCGACAGGCAGGGCAACTTGTATCTGTCCACCGGCGATGACACCAACCCGTTTGCCCAGAACGGTTACGGCACGCTGGACGAAAGGCCGGGCCGGGCAGGCTGGGACGGGCAGCACACCTCGGCCAACAGCAACGACTTGCGGGGTAAAATCCTGAGAATCAAGATGAACGAGGATGGCACGTATGGCATTCCCGATGGCAACCTGTTTGCCAAGGGAACCGCCAAAACACGCCCCGAAATTTACGTGATGGGCAACCGCAACCCGTACCGCATTGCCGTGGACCAGCGCACCGGGTTTCTGTACTGGGGCGAAGTGGGGCCGGATGCCGGTGAAAACAGCGCCAAGCAAGGCGCACGCGGCCACGATGAAGTGAACCAAGCCCGCAAGGCTGGCAACTTCGGCTACCCCCATTTTGTGGCCGACAACAAGCCTTACCGCGATTTCAACTATGCGGACAGTACCGCCGGCGAGCTTTTCGACCCGATGAAACCTATCAACAACTCGCCACATAATACCGGTATCACCGAACTGCCGCCCGCACAAAAAGCATTCATCTGGTATCCGTACGCAGAATCGCCGGAGTTTCCGATGGTGGGCAAAGGCGGACGCAACGCCATGGCGGGTCCGGTTTATTATTCGGACGATTACCAGGCTTCCGATGTCAAGTTTCCGAGTTACTACGACGGCAAGTTTTTTGCCTACGACTGGATGCGCGATTGGATTATGGCCGTGACCATGAACGCGCAGGGCGATTATGTGGACATGGAGCCGTTCATGCCCGGCAACAAATTCAACCATACAATAGATATGCAGTTTGCCAAGGACGGCTCGCTCTACACGCTGGAATACGGCCAGAATTGGTTCTTGCAAAACGATGAAGCCGCGCTGAGCCGAATCACATTTAACGCCGGCAACCGTCCGCCCGTGGTGGTGGCCGATGCCAACCGCAAAGCCGGAGCCACACCGCTGGCGGTCAGCTTTTCGTCGAAAGGCACGATGGATTACGATGGCGACGCGCTGAAATACGAATGGACGTTTGCTAACGGTGCCAAAAGTACCCAACCCAGCCCGACGTTTACTTTCACCAAACCCGGCATCTACAAGCCCACACTGAAAGTGACCGATGCCCAAGGTAATGTTGCCACTGCCCGCTTGGAGATAAAGGTCGGCAACGAGATACCGAAAGTGGATGTGGTACTGAAAGGCAACAAGACGTTTTTCTGGGATAATGAAACGGTAAACTACGAGGTGAAAGTGGCCGACAAGGAAGACGGAGACTTGGCCAAAGGCACCATTCCGCAGGAAGATGTGGCCTTGAGTATCAATTACTTGGAAGGATTTGACAAGACCATGATTGCGCAGGGCCACCAAGCCAACACCAGCTTTGTGACGGGCAAACGCCTCATTGAACTCAACGACTGCAAGGCTTGCCACGCAATCGAGAAGAAATCAATCGGGCCTGCCTATCTTGACGTAGCCAAAAAATACAAGGGAAAATGGATGGTGGAAGGCAAACTGGCCAATAAAATCATCAAAGGCGGCGGCGGTGTGTGGGGCGAGCAAGCCATGAGTGCGCACCCGCAACTGACCACCGAGGAGGCTGGCGAAATGGTGAAATACATTCTTTCGCTGGGCGACGAAAAGAAAAGCCAGCCGCTGAAAGGAACCTACGTGACCAAAGACAACGGCAAGAACGGCACGTATATTTTCACCGCATCGTACACCGACAAGGGCAAGGGCATCCTCAGCCCGGTTACCGCCGACAAGACCATTGCCTTGCGCAATTCCAAAATCAAGGCCGTTTCCTTTGATGGGCAAAAGGACATTTTCAAATATAAGATGCCTACGGGCGGCGATGTGGCCGTCGGGCTGACGGACGGCAGTTTCATGGTTTTCAATGACATTGACCTTACCGGAATCGAAGCCATTTCGTTCACGGTATTCTCTGACCCGTCGCGGAGCAAAGGCGGCATCATGGAAGTGCGGCTTGGCTCGCCCGATGGCAAACTCATTGGGCAGGCCGAAGTGAAATCGCCGATGATGGGCGAGGTGAAGGCTCCGCTCACTAATCCGGGCGGCGTACACAAGGTGTATTTTGTATTTAAAAACGGGAAAGCCGCCGGTCAGCCTTTGTTTGCCGTGGACGCGGTTACGTTCCACAAAAAGGCGTCATTCCAAAGCATGAAATAAGGTTGCTTGAAAACGCGCACGGCTTGCACGGAAAACCTTTCCGCAATTGCAGACGTGTTTCGCATCCCGCCACAGCAAAAGCCCGCACGGTTCTCAAAAAACCTGCGGGTTTTTGTTGTGGCGGGTTTGGCGTTTTTGAAATATACTATTTTGCGTTTTGAAACAGCATTGCTGTGTGCCCGCAGGCAGGCCTGCAAAAGCACAAACCCGGCAGAGACTTTACCGCCCGGCCGGGTTTCCCGCATTTTAACCCTATTTTTACGGTTCAATTCCTGCCGCCCCACCCATGCTCGCATTCCTCGTGTTCCTCATGTTCCTGCTCACCTACATGGTGTTTGCCGTGTATGCCGAACGCAAAGTGTCCGCTTTTATCCAAGACCGCATCGGCCCGACGGAAATCGGGCCTTACGGCATGGGGCAGACGCTGGCCGACCTGCTAAAGCTGTTGCAAAAGGAGGACATTGTGCCCGAAAAGGCCGACAAATGGGTGTTTTTGGCGGCTCCGGCGGTTATTTTCACGGCGGTGTTTGCCGGGTTTGCGGTGCTGCCGCTCACGCCCACGCTGCAAGGTTCGGGGGCGGCGGTGGGCGTTTTTTACCTGCTCACCATCATTTCCATTGATATTATCGGGTTGTTGGCGGCGGGCTGGGGCAGCAGCAACAAGTATTCGATGCTGGGTGCCATGCGTGCCGCCGCCCAGATTGTCTCCTACGAAATACCGGTCGGGCTATCGGTTTTGTGCGTGGTGGTCTATTGCCAGACGCTTGATTTGCAGCAGATTTGCTACCAGCAGGGAATTTACGCCAACGAATTTCTGGGCGGCACGGAACCGGCAAAATACTATCTTTTCGGAAGCCGAAACCTCGGCATTGACATCACGCGGGTGGGCGGTTTCCTGCAATGGAATGTGGTGCAAATGCCGCTGTTTTTCATCGTTTACCTCGTCTTTTTCATCGCCACCCTGGCCGAGTGCAACCGCGCCCCGTTTGATATGCCCGAAGCCGAATCAGAACTGGTGGGCGGCTTCCATACCGAATATTCCGGTTTCCGCTGGGCCTTGCTGTTTCTCTCGGAATACGGCATGATGCTGCTGGTGAGCCTGTTGGGGGCGGTTTTGTTTTTTGGTGGCTGGAACACGCCCTTCCCCAACATTGGCGGGCTGCGGCTGGCCGACTGGACGAGCGGTGCACCCGGTACGGTTTACGGCACAATATCGGGCGCGTTCTGGCTGATCCTGAAAGCCTTCACCGGGATTTTTATGCAGATGTGGGTGCGCTGGACGTATCCGCGCCTGCGCATGGACCAACTGATGCACTTGTGTTGGAAAATACTGACTCCGGCGGCGATATTGCTGCTGTTTGCCTCGGCGTTGTGGCGGCTTTTGGGGTGATGCAGCCCCCGGCTCCGAAGGGGAGCGAAAAAATTGCCGATTGTCCGGGATTTGGAATCCGGGGAAGCAAAAGCACTGTCATTCCGCATTCCCAAATCCGCAATCCGCATTCGGAAAATAGTATCTTTTGAAAGTGCCAAACCCGACCCATTTGTTTTGAGCCCAAAACCGGATGCGTGATTTGGGCGTTTTTTTTCAAACTTTCGCGCCGCGACCCCGGTTTAAAAGCTACATTGCCTCGCTGACCAGTTTTATTTTGATGAAAAAAATCATTGTCATTGGTGCCGGTTTTGCCGGCATCGCCGCCGCCACTTGCTTGGCCGAGGCCGGTTATGAGGTTACGGTTCTCGAAAAAAATGACGGGCCGGGTGGCCGGGCAAGACTGTTCAAAGCCGAAGGTTTCACGTTTGACATGGGGCCGAGTTGGTATTGGATGCCCGATGTGTTTGAAGATTATTTCCGAAGGTTCGGTAAAAAGCCCGCCGACTATTACAATCTGGTGCGCCTCGATCCGTCTTATGCCGTCATTTTTCCGGAAAACGAAGTCGTCAACCTGCCCGCTGGCACTGACAATGTGGCCCGCTTGTTTGAAACCATGGAGCCGGGCAGCACGGCGCGATTCCACGCATTCTTGGAGCAGGCCGCCTACAAATACAAGGTGGGTATGCAAAATTTTGTCTGGAAGCCCAGCCGCCGCCTTGGTGAGTTCGTGAGTTTGAAACTGCTGGCCGACGTAACGCGGCTCGACGTGCTGCAATCGTTCCACAGCCACATCCGCAAGTTTTTCAGCCATGATAAAATCCTGAAACTCATGGAGTTTCCGATTCTGTTTTTGGGAGCCATCCCGCAGAACACGCCCGCCATGTACAGCCTGATGAACTACGCCGAAATCAGCATGGGCACTTGGTATCCGATGGGCGGGATGCACGAAATCGTGAAGGCGATGGTGGAGTTGGCCGAGGAAAAAGGCGTGAAATTCCGCTTTGGTGAGCATGTGCAACGCATGGAAATTCATGAGCAGCACGCCCGAAAAGTCGTGACCCAAAATGCCGCGTATGAGACCGACATAGTGGTTGCCGGAGCCGACTACCACCATATTGACGCGGACGTGCTAGGCGGCGAACACCGTAATTACAGTGAGAAATATTGGCAAAGCCGCGTCATGGCTCCGTCGTCGCTGCTTTTTTACTTGGGTGTGAATCAGCGTGTGAACCGGTTGCTGCACCACAATTTGTTTTTTGACGAGGACTTTACGCTGCACGCCCACGAAATCTATACCGAACCGCAATGGCCCAGCAAGCCGCTGTTTTACGTTTCGGCCCCTTCCAAAACGGATGCAAGTGTGGCTCCCGAAGGCTGCGAAAACCTGTTCATCCTGATTCCCGTCGCGCCCGACTTGGAGGATACCGAGGAAATCCGGGAGAAATACTACCACATGGTCATGGAGCGGCTGGAGCGTTATGTGGGCCATGGCATCCGCGGTTCGGTGGTGTACAAACGCGGCTACGCGCACCGCGATTTTAAATCGGATTACAATGCGTACCGGGGCAATGCTTACGGCTTGGCCAACACGCTGATGCAGACGGCTTTCCTGAAACCGACCCTCAAAAGCAAAAAGGTGCGGAACCTGTTTTACACCGGCCAACTGACCGTACCCGGCCCCGGTGTGCCGCCCTCGCTGATTTCGGGGCAGGTGGTGGCGACCGAAGTGATGAAGGAATTTGGCGGCGGCAAGCAGTAGCACACGCTTTAGCTTGTGCGGGTTTGGCGTTTTAAAAAGATACTATTTTGCCCGGTGGTTTCTTTCTGACAAAAATCATTATTTTTGAAACAAAACGGTGAACGCAAACCCGTAAACGCAGTGTATGCAAGCCTATAACCACACCACATTTGAATGCAGCAAGATTATAACGCAGCTTTACAGCACGTCTTTCACGCTGGGTATCAAGACATTGGACAAGGAATTCCATCCGTCCATCTATGCCATTTACGGTTTTGTGCGCTTCGCCGATGAGATTGTGGACACTTTCCACGATTTTGACAAGAAGTCGCTGCTCGAACGCTTCACCGCTGATACGTACCGCGCCATCGAAGAGAAAATCAGCCTTAATCCGGTGCTGCATTCATTCCAGTCGGTGGTAAACGAATACAAGATTGAACATGAACTGATTGCCGCGTTTTTGCGCAGCATGGAAATGGATTTGCACGAGGTGGCCTACAACCAGAACGAGTATGAGACGTATATCTACGGCTCGGCGGAAGTGGTGGGGCTAATGTGCCTGCGGGTGTTTTGCGAAGGCGACGAAGCCCAATACCAGTCGCTCAGGGAATCGGCGCGGCGGCTGGGGGCGGCGTTCCAGAAAGTGAATTTCCTGCGCGACCTCAAAAGCGACTACCAAGACCGGGGACGGGTTTATTTTCCCGGCGTTGACTTTTCGGTGTTCAACGGCGATGCCAAAACCGCCATCGAAGCCGACATCCAAGCCGACTTCGATGCGGCCTACGAAGGCATAAAACGCCTGCCGCCGGGAGCCAAATGGGGCGTGTATCTGGCGTATGTGTACTATAAGACGCTGTTCAAAAAAATCAAGCGGCTGCCCGCCTCACGCGTCATGCAGGAACGCATCCGCGTGCCAGACCCGCAAAAGCTGGCCCTTTGGGTGCAAACGTATTGCAAGCACAAACTTAATTTCATGTGAGGCGGTAGCGCACGCTTTAGCTTGCGCACAAACCGCAGGTTTGGTGTTTTTAAAACATACTATTTTTCGCCCCGATCCGGCTTGCGGATTGATTGCCCCCGTTGTTGCCCGTTACGGATTCCACCGCTTAGGCACGTCAATCTCGCGCAGAAAAACCTGGCAGGGCTGGTAGCCGTGCACGTACGCCAGCATCTTGTTCACGCCGTCTTCGAGTTCAATGAAGTAATCGGGATGGATTTTGGGCAGCTTTTTCATCACCATATCCGCTTTTTTGACCACGTACTCAGCAAAGTTTTCGGCCTTGCGGGCTTTCTGCTGCAACAGTTTCTGTTGGCCGTCAAACGCTTGGTTCACCAACTGGATGGTTAATTGCACCTCGCCAAGTTTGTCTTTGGTCACTTTCACGTGCCGCGAAATACTGCCGCTGCTGTCGCGCATGGACATCATGAGCCAGCCGGGCGTTTCATAATGCTGGTATTCAGCCATTTGCTCTATTTTTTCCGCAATTTCCCCGCGCCGTTGTGTCACATCGGCCGCGCTTTCCAGCAGTTGGTGGTTGAGTTTTTCCACCAGCAGCGAATCTTTGGCTACCAGTCTGAGCAGTAGCTTATTCTTCTCTTTGTCAGGCATTTGCACAATGGCTTCCTGTAGTTCCTTCGCAATTTTCATCGGCAAGAATAGTATGTTTTAAACCGCCCAAACCCCGTTGCCCGCAACTTTGGCAAAATTTTACGCCTGCCAAGTTTCACCTGCGAACAAAAAACGGCAATTTTTGTTCTTTCTTCAAGACACAATGTTTATTTTTGCGGTATGCGCGTTTTTCGTTCCAAAGTGTTGGCTTTCCTGATGCTGGTAACCGCCCTTACCTTCAGTACAGGTATGGGCTTGGTGCAACATACGTGCCTGATGAAGGACGAGACCACGGTTTCGCTCACCGAAAAGAGAGGCTGCTGCACCGAAAAAAAAGATTGCCCGCACAACACCAAAGCCAGCCAAACGGCGGTGAAAAAATCGGTTTGCTGTGCCGACGAAACAATATACATCCAAGTTGATTTTGCCGGTTTCGGACAAAAGCTCACCCATCTTCTGGGTGATGCCTATACCGCGATTGCCCAGGTTTTTTACAATTTCGTCCGCGCCTTTGCCGACCCCGGCAAAACTGCCTTTCATTATACCAATTCCTCCCCTCCCCTTTCGGGCCGCGATAGGCTGGCCGCGCACTGCACTTACCTGATTTGATTGATTTGAGATGACGCTGACACGCCATGGCTTGAGCCGTGCGTGTTTTTTTTATGTCCAAGCATCTCATTATCAATCACTCATGAACCAATTATTGGCGTTCTCCAACTTGCGCAATTTTCTTGTGCCAGTACAATTGACCCTCTCCGGCCGGTCAAAAATAGTATCTTTCAAAAACCCCAAACCCGCCGATTGTCTGGGATTTTCAATCCCGGACGCGGAGCCATCGGATTTGCAATCCGCCAAACGCAAAAGGCGGTTTCGCCAATTGTCCGCCGTGGTTTTTTATTCGCTCATTTTCGCATTCACTCATTCATCCATCGCCTCGGCTCAAACCGTGCGCGGAACCGTACGCGATGGCAGTCAGCCGCAACCGCCTCCCTTGGTGGGGGCCAGCGTGTTTTGGGCGGGTACAACGCTGGGAACCCTGACCGATGCCGAGGGCCGGTTCGCGATTGACAAACCAGCAGCGGCGCACCGGTTGGTCGTCAGTTATGTCGGCTACGAAAATGATACGGTTCAGGTGCATTCGGTTGGCAGTGAGGTAAATAGTATCTTGAAAACAAGCCAAACCCTGCGCGAAGTGGTGGTGGAGGGCAACCGTCCCGGCTCATACATTGATCCGCTGAATCCGCGACAGACGGAACGGATCACGGTCAGGGAACTGCAAAAGGCGGCTTGCTGCAACCTGTCGGAGAGTTTTGAGACCAACGCCTCGGTAGATGTGTCGTTCAGCGATGCCATTTCGGGTGCCAAACAAATCCAAATGCTGGGTCTGGATGGCAATTACGTGCAAATCCAGACCGAAAACGTGCCTTCGGTGCGCGGCCTGAACACCACTTACGGCCTCAATTACACGCCCGGCACGTGGGTTTCGGCGATTGACGTTGGCAAGGGAGCCGGTTCGGTGGTGAACGGCTACGAATCCATCACGGGACAGATCAATGTGGAACTGCAAAAGCCCGAAGACAGCGACAAACTGTTTGTGAATGCGTACCTGAACCAGATGGGTCGTGCCGAACTGAACGTACAGGCGGCCCGCAAACTCAACCCGAAGTGGAGCACGGCGTTACTGTCGCACGGCAGCGGCATGGGGCAGACAATCATGCGGCAAATGGATCGCAACGGCGACGGCTTTCTGGACTTGCCGATGTATGCCCAATTCAACGCGCTGAACCGTTGGAAATACGACGGCAAACGGCTGAAAGGACAATTCGGTGTAAAAACGCTCTACGAGAACCGGCGTGGTGGCCAATTAAGCTTTTATGAGCCGACGATGCAAGAGCCGAAGATAGTGTATGACCCGGTGATGGGTCACGAAATGCCCGACCCCAACTACCGGCCACCTTACGGCACGGGCGGCACCACGCGCCGCAACGAGGCTTTCGGCAAGCTGGGTTTGATATTTCCCGAAACACCTTACCGGGGTCTGGGCCTGATTGTGTCGGCTGTGAACCACGAAACCAACGCTTTTTTTGGCAACAACCGCTACCGTGGCCACGAAAACTCGCTGTATGCCAACCTGATTTACCAAACCATCATCGGCAACACTAACCACGGTATCAGGCTGGGAATGAGCTACTTGCTGGACAATTACCGTGAAAGCTACCGCGACTCGGCGTTTGCCCGCACCGAATCCGTGCCCGGCGTTTTTGGCGAGTACACGTACACGGTTCCCGAAAAATTCACCGCCGTGGTCGGGCTGCGCACCGATTTCCACAATCTTTTCGGCACCATTGTCACGCCGCGCGTGCATTTGAAATACGATTTTTCGGCCAGCACGCATTTGCGGGCTTCGGTGGGCAGCGGTTTCCGGGTGGCCAACCCGATTGCCGAAAACAATGCCGTGTTGGTGAGTTCGCGGCAACTGGTTGTGAATGAGCGGATAATGCCCGAACGCGCTTGGAACTACGGCCTCAGCCTGACCCATGATTTTAGGCTGCTGGGCAAGGATGGCTCGCTGGGGCTGGACTTTTACCGTACGGACTTCACTAACCAACTCGTGACCGACTTGGATGCCAACCCGAACCAAATCCGGTTTTACAACTTGCGCGGACAATCATTTGCCAACAGCGCGCAAATTGAAGCCAATTACCAGCCAGTCAAGCGGTTGGAAGTAAAAATGGCCTATAAGATATACGATGTCCGCACCACCATTGACGGCCAGCTGCGTGCCCGCCCGTTCGTGAGCCGCAACCGGGCGTTGCTCAACATAGGCTATGCCACGCCGTTTGACAAATGGAAATTTGATTTCACCACGCACTGGATTGGCACCAAGCGCATTCCCGGCACGCAAGCGGAAGTGGGGCGCGAAACCAACTCGCCGGCCTACGTGGCTTTCAACGCGCAGGTTACCAAGACGTTCCGCAAGTGGGACTGGTACGTGGGCGGCGAAAACCTGGGCAATTTCCGCCAGATGAACCCGATTGTGGATGCGGGCAATCCTTTCGGCCCCAACTTCGATGCCTCGCTGGTGTGGGGGCCGGTTGTGGGCCGCATGATTTACACGGGAGTCCGCTACCGGATCAAATGAGGGTATTGGGGTTAGCGGGGTTTTGTGTTTCTGGAAGATACTATTTTGAGAAATGTAGCGGGACTTTCCAAGTCCCGCTATCCGGCACAGACTTTTTCCGGTTGCTGACGGGGCAGGTTCGGGCATTGTGAAACATACTATTTTCAAGACTTCGGGAAAACCATGAAACTGCATATCAAAAATATGGTTTGTGACCGCTGCAAAACGGCGGTGCAGCACGAATTGGAAAAATTGGGATGGCATCCGCAATCGGTTACGCTGGGCGGGGTGGAACTTGAACGGCAACCCGACGCAGCCCAACATGAAGAAATCAGCAACGGCTTGCGTGCCTTGGGCTTTGAATTGCTGGACGACCCGAAGGAAAAAACCGTGGAAAGCATCAAGAACGCAATCATCGAAATGGTACACTACCAAGACGATGAACCGCTCAAATTCAATTACTCCGACTACATCGCCCGCAAAATCGGCCGGGATTACGGTTATCTGAGCAGCCTCTTTTCAGAATCGGAAGGCGTGACGATTGAAAAACACATTATCAGCCAAAAAGTGGAGCGGGTCAAGGAATTGCTGCTGTACGGCGAACTATCGCTCGGTGAAATCGCCGACCTGCTCAAATACAGCAGTGTGCAGCACCTGTCGAACCAATTTAAGAAAGTGACCGGCCTCACGCCCGGGCAGTTCAAGCACTTGCCCGAAAACCAACGGAAAGCGTTGGACCGGGTGTGACGCAGACCAAAAATAGTATGTTTTGAAAAAGCAAAACCCACCCGCCCATGAACTATTTTTCCTTGCCTTTGGCGTTGTTTGCCACCATTGTTTTCTGTCTTGTTGTCGTGACTGCCCGATTGCTCTCAAAAACGAAGTCATTCGCCGCGTCCGTCAATGCCAAAACCGTTGTCATTACCATCGTCCTGACATTTGCCTCCTATTCGGCCTATTACGTTTTTTCCGTTTTCTCGCGGATAAACTCCGGCGGCACCGACAAATTTTCGACCCATCCATTCGGTTTGGACACTTACGTAATCAACCGGAAAGCCGAGCTGCACCAAGCCTTACCCTTGCAGCCCTACGTTGGCGAAAAGGTAGCCGGCTTGCATTTGAATCCGGGTGATACCGTTGTTGTGGTGGCTTCTTACCAAAAGGGAACGGTTGCCAGCGGCATATCGTACGGAAAAATACTGCGGCAGGGAAAACCATACTGGTTTGCGGATAACAACGCTGCCACGCTGTTTGCACACACCTACGCCAACCAACCCCTTACGTTTACGATGTCCGGCCCTCAGCACGCGGCGCATTGGAAGCGGGCACAACTGTACATGGAAAAATACCGGGTCCATCACGGCAATGACATTACAAAAACCACCCGCAACGATACGGTTCTCCATACACGGTGCGACTATGCCTATGGAGCCGACTGGCTTTCGATTTCGCGCAGGCACACACCCGCAGGCTGGGAATTCAAGGTGGATGGCGGCACCGGCAAAAGCCGGGAAAACTGTGTTATTGACCGTGTCAAAGACCGGTTTGGCAACCGGCCTGCCAACCCGCAAGCGTGTGCATATTTCATCGCAAACGGCAGTTTTTTTGAAGACCCCCTTCAAAAATAGTATCTTTCGAAACATCGAAACCCCTTCTTCCTCTTTCCGATTCCTTCTTTTTTGGCAATCTTTGACGATGGCTGAAAAATTCACCTATTCATTCCGCATCAAGTGGTCCACCCTGCTGGGTGTCACCTCTTTCGGCATTCTGGTACCCACGTTTTTTGTGCCGCTCACGCTTGGCTCGCGCGAGCATTTTTCGCTCATGTTCGTGGCCACGCTGATTACCTACGTCATTTGGGAAGGCAGCAAGCTGATTCAGGCACTTGTGCTGCATTTTTTCCCGTGGGAAGCCAGCATTGCCAAGCACCTGAGCTACGAGGTCGCCAGCATTTTCGTGTTTTCCTCGCTGGTGCTCATCACTGGCCTGCTCACGTACAGTGCGTTCGTTTCTTCGGTTGCCATCACCGTCGTTGTGGTGTTGCAGAACATAATCGTGGCGTTTTTACTGGCACTCCTGTTCATTGCCATCAACGAAGGCGCGTTTTTGTTCAAGAAGTGGAAACAGTCGCTGCTGGAACAAGAGCGGCTGCGCCAAGAAAACCTGATTGCCAAAGTGGAAAGCCTCAAGAAACAGCTTGACCCGCATTTCCTGTTCAACAGCCTGAGTGTGCTTAGCGGCGTGGTTTACCAAGATCCTGTGCTGGCCGACCGGTTCATTACCAAACTGGCCCAAGTGTATCGCTACGTGCTGGAACACAACGACTCGGTGCAGGTGGCCCTGCAAAAAGAAATTTCGTTTGTGGAAGCCTACTGCTTCCTGCTCAATGTGCGTTTTTACAACAAAGTGATCCTGAACGTCGACATCACCGACAAGCCCGTGTATGTGCTGCCCATGTCGTTGCAGCTTTTGGTTGAGAACGCGGTAAAACACAACCGGATTTCGGAAAACCAGCCTCTGGAACTGCGGATTTATACCCACAATGATACCGTGTGGGTCGAAAACCGGCTGCACCGCAAGGATACGCAGGTGGAATCAACGGGCATCGGGCTTAAGAACCTGGAGGCGCGGTACCGCTACATCATGGGCAAGCCAATCCATATTGGCAACGACAGCAGTATTTTCAAAGTGGGCCTTCCCCTGATTCCGGAACCGATATGAAAGTGGTGATCATAGAAGATGAATTTTTCTCCGCCGAGAAACTCATCCAGCAACTCAAAAAGATAGACCATTCCATTGAGGTGCTGGCGGTGCTACCCTCCGTGGAAAGTTGCCTGGCTTGGTTTCGTAGCAATCCCGAACCCGACCTGATTATTTCCGACATCCAGCTCGAAGACAAGGAAAGTTTTGAACTGTTCCGCCAACTGCCCATCGAAGCCCCAATCATCTACACCACCGCCTTTGACCAGTATGCCATCCAGGCATTCAAGCACAACAGCATTGATTATTTGCTGAAGCCCATTGATTTGGATGAGTTGCGGGCCGCCGTTAAAAAATACCAGGACTTGGAATACCGGATGCTCAAAAAAGGGCTTCGCCTGCCACCCGCAAAACCCCAGGAAACTTTCAGGGAACGCTTTCTGGTAAAAAAAGGCAGCCAGCTCGCCGTGGTTCGGACTTCGGAAATCGCGTATTTCAAAAGCGACCAGAAACTCAGTTTTCTGGTGGGTTTTGACAGCCAGAAATACATTGTCGAACTGACGCTGGACCAACTGACCGAGCAGCTTGACCCCAAAAAATTCAACCGCATCAGCCGCAGCCGCTTGGTTTCGGTGGAAAGTATCCGCAAAATACACAACCACTTCAACGGACGGCTGAAATTGGAACTGAACCCGCCCGAAGAGGAGGACATATTCGTGAGCCGCGAACGCGTGCCCCAGTTCAAGGAATGGCTGGATTTATAGCCCGCTTCGGGAATCGGGAAATAATGTTTTTGAAAATAGTATGTTTCCAAAAGCCCAAACCCGCCCCGAGCCGGACAAAGGGAGGTTTGGCCTTTTGAAAAGATACTATTTCCGTGATTTGAAAGTTAGTTACGTATGAGAAAATCCGCTTGCGCCTACCCGCTGCTTATCGGCTGTTTGTTGTTGCTTGTTTGCTGCCAACCTTCGGGGCGGTTTGAGCCGCCGCAACCGGAGGAAAAATACAGTGCCGCGCCGTCTTCGGTTCCATCGCCGGTTTCGGTCATCAATATTCCCATTGCGATTCCGGTGGCTGAATTGGAGCGGAAGATAAATGCGCGGGTGGCGGGTCTGCTTTATGCGGATAGCAGTTTGGAAAACAACAACCGCGACGAACTACTACTCAAGGTCTGGAAACGCGAAAACATCCGGCTGGAAACCGCCAACGGCCAGTTCAATTTGGTTGTGCCGCTCAGGATATGGGCAAAAAAGGGAATAAGCGTACTGGGCATGATGAACTACCAGGACACCGAGTTTTCGCTGGATGCCAAGTTCATTTCCCGCATCAGCGTAAATTCTGATTATCAGGTGGTTACGAATACCACCGCCAACGGTTTCGACTGGGTTGAGAAACCTTACCTGAAACTGGGCTTTGTGGAGGTTCCCATTACGGGCCTGGTGGAACGCATTCTCGCGGAGCAGCAGCCAGACATTGCCCGGCAGATGGATGCGCAACTCAGGCAGCAACTGGATTTGAAGCCGTACGTTGGGCAGGTGTGGCAGTTGCTCCGGCAGCCACTGCTGGTTTCGCGGGCACACGATGCTTGGCTGCGCGTGACCCCGCTGGAAATATGGATGACTCCGCTGGCCGCCAACGGCCCAATGGCCGAAGCCCGCATTGGCATAAAGGCGCGTACCGAAACTTGGCTCGGACAGAAAGCCGCCGTGGCTGGGGCGGCGGCGGTGCCACCGCTGCGGTTCAGCAACCAACTCGCCCACGACTTCCAGTTGGGGCTGACCGGCGAAATCTCGCACGCGGCGGCCACGCGGATGGCGGCCACCGCATTGGTGGGCAAGACGTTTGAGTTTCAGGGTGGCAAGCGGAAAATCACCCTCACCTCCGTGGATTTGTACGGCAACAACGGCAATCTGGTCATAAAGACCGGCGTGTCGGGCAGCCTCGACGGAACGGTTTATCTGGTCGGCAAGCCGTTTTTCAATCCTGCCAACCAGATGATCGAGATGAAAGACTTGGATTTTGCGCTGGACACCAAGAGCCGCCTGGCAAAAGCCGCCGGTTGGCTGGCGCACGGCAACCTGGCCAAGCGGATGCAGGAGAATTTCCGGATTCCGGTGGGCGGCCAGTTGGAAACGGCACGCGCCGCCATCCAGTCGCAACTGGCCAATTACCCGCTTGCCAAGGGCGTGACGCTGAACGGCCATCTGAACGACTTCACGCCTTCGGAGGTAATCATCACACCGCAATACATCATCGCCGTTGTGACAGCGAAAGGGAAGTTGGACGTGAAAATCAGCGGGTTGTGAGGTGCAAGCGGGTTTGGCCTTTCCAAGAGATAATATTTTGCCGGGGTGCAAACCCAAGACGCTCGAACCGGACAACGGGGAAAACGGTGCGGGGAAAATAGTATCTTCCCAAACGGCCAAACCCGGCGGGCTTGATGGCTCGCCGGGTTTGGTCGTTTTAGGAAATTATCGGGGTGGCTACCCACGCGGCCATCAAACTATTTCGCGGGCGTATATGTGCAGTTCGTCGGTGATCTGGAGGCAAATCTGCTCCACGCGCTGGGCGGATACGTGCAGGGCTTCGGTATCGTGCTGCGCTTGCTGCAGCAGTTCCATGCCGTGGTGCAATTCGGATATCAACGCTTGCGGCTCGAAATAATGGAAAAGCAGGCGCAGTTTGTGTTCTATCTTGCGCAGCGTTCCGAGTTCGCCCTCGGCCATGGCATCGGCGTAATCCCGAATCAGCGCTTGCAGGGCATCAATGCACTTTTCCACCAGTTCGTGCCTGAATGCACCATTGTCGCTCACCAAATCATCCAGTTTTTCAAAATTCACCAGCGTTGGGCTTTCCAGCAGTTCACAAACCACCGGCGTTGCGCGTTCAGCTTCCAAAGACCGCATCTCCTCGCCAAAACGAAGGATTTTCCCGTACAACTCGTTGGGGTTGAATGGCTTGACGATATATTCGTTCATGCCGATTTTCAGCAGCCGGTCGCGCACGTCGCTCATGGCCGAGGCAGTGAGGGCAATGATGGGCAGCTTTTGGAAATACGGATCTGGCAGCGCACGGATGGCTTCGGTGGCATCGTAGCCATCCATCACGGGCATCTGCAAATCCATGAGTACAAGGTGGTAACGTTTGGTCTTCACCTTTTCAATCGCTTCCATGCCATTTGCCGCGCAATCGGGTACAATGCCCCATTGGCTCAGGAATTTCATGGCCACCAGCGTGTTTATGTCGTTGTCTTCCACGAGCAGCAGTTTCAAGTGACTCAAATCGCTGAAAGTATTGGTTGAAGAGGCCGTCAAGTGGTGCGGCTGCAGGTTCTTGCCCTTTTTCATGCGCAATGTGAAATAAAACCTTGACCCCAGCCCCTGCACGCTGTCCACGCGGATTTGGCTCCCTTGCAGTTCCAGCAGGCGTTTGGTAATGGCCAGACCCAAGCCGGTGCCGCCAAACATACGGGTAGTTTCGCCGCTGGCTTGGGTGAAACTTTCAAAAATGTACTCGAGTTTTTCGGGCGGTATGCCAATGCCCGTGTCGCTGACCGCAAAGTCAATTTCGACATAGTCTTCGGTGCCGTACCGCATTTTGGCTTCCATGCGCACCAAGCCGTGGTGCGTGAACTTGATGGCATTACTCACCAAGTTGTTGATGACCTGGCTGATGCGCACCGGATCGCCGATTACGCTTTCGGGCAGGTTTTCGTCCATGCGCAGGTTCAGTTCAATGCTATTTTCAAGCGCCTTGTGAATCATGGACTGCTCAATGCTCACCACCAAGTCGCGCAGCCTGAATTCCACTTCCTCCAGCGAAATCTTGCCGGCCTCTATCTTGCTGTAGTCCAGAATATCGTTGATGAGCACCAAAAGATTGTCGGCCGAAAACTTCAGGATGTTGAGGTTGTCGAGTTGGTCGGTACGCGGCCCTTCTTGCAGCAGCAGGTGCGTAATGCCGATTACGGCGTTCATGGGCGTGCGGATTTCGTGGCTCATCATCGAGAGGAAATTCTGCTTGGCCATCGCGCTGTCTTCGGCGTGTTCCTTGGCTTGTATCAGTATCTGTTCCTTGCGCCGTTCGTCTGATGCGTCAGTAATGGTTCCGGTCACGCCCTGCACCCGTTGTTTGGGCGTTTTCATGGCCTGCGCAAATATCTCCACCCATTTGTAGCCGCCATCTTTGGTCAGGTAGCGTATCTGGTGCTTGGTAAAGTCCACTTCTTGGCGGTTCAGCGGCTGAAACCGTTCCATGTCGTATTTGCGGTCGTCGGGATGGATGAATTCGGTGTAGAGTTTGCCCAGGCTTTCCTCCACCGAGAAGCCCGTGGTGTCCGTCCAAGCCGGGTTGAGAAACGTGAATTTGCCCTCGCGGTCAATCTGGAACACGGCCTCGGCAATGTTTTCCACGGCCGAGCGGTATTTCAACTCGCTTTGCTGCAATTCCAGTTCGGCTATTTTTCGGTCGGTTATGTCGCGGGCAATCACGCGCACAGACTTAACCAAGTCGCCGTCGTATTCAATCGTGGTGTTTTGGCCCAGCCAAAGCTCGCCGTTGTCTTTGGTGCGCACCGGAAACTCGGTGTACGGGATTACGGTGCGCGTTTCCTTTTCGCGCATATAAATCTCACTGGTTTCCTTGCGGTATTCCGACTTTATGATGTCCCAGAGGCGCATTTTGGAAAGTGCCGCCTTGTTGAAGCCCAGCAACCGCTCGGCCACCGGATTCACGTACTTGATGTTCCAGTCGGCATCCATCTCGTAAATGATGTCCTCGGCCTTTTCAATCAGGGCGCGGTACCGCGATTCGCTCATTTCCAAGGCCGCCAAGTTGCGTTTCTGCTCAGTCACATCCTTGGCGACACCCATCAGGAACACCGGAATTCCCTGTTCATCCCGTTCAAACACCATCTGTTGGGCGTGCAGCCACACATAATGGCCGTATTTGTGGCGCATCCGGTATTCGAGCGAAAAAATCTCATTGTCGTGCGCCATGGCCACTTCGCGGTGCGAGGCAAAGACGGCAGGCATATCGTCGGTATGAATCAACTCGGTCAGGAACTCGCCGTGCAAGTCTTGGATTTGCTCCGACGAATAGCCCAGCACGTTTGAAATCTGCTTGTTGGTAAATACGTACCGAAGCTCCAAAAGGTCGAAAACATACAGCACATCGGGCATGGCTTGTGTCACCGAACGGATGAATTTCTCCTTTTCCTCGATTTTTTCGGCATCTTTTTTTCGGCGGGCAATCAGGGCGCGCTGCTTCAGAAACAAGTCTTCCAGTTTTTCCTGTGCCAGTACGTGTTGGTGGGTTTTGTCTTCCAGTTTCTGGTTCTGTTCGCGCAGTTCCTGCGTTTTCTCCTCCAGTTCAAGGTTCAGTTCGTTGGTCATGACGGTGCTTTCGAGCAATTGCTTGAAGTAAAACCGAATGCTTTGCACAACAGGCCGGAAGAAAAACCAGCCAATCACCACCAATGCCAGCCCTAACGCCAGCAATATGCCGTACTGCACACGCTGCAACACCGCGATTTGGGCACGCAGTTCTTTTTCGTATTGCAATGTAATGGCGGTCATGCTTTTTTGATAAACCGGCTCGTTTCTCACCAGTACTGCAATGGATTCGGCCAGTTGCACGGGGGCAAACTTGGTGGGCTGGGCCAATTTCTGGGCTTGGTGGTATATTATTTTGAAAGGATCTTCGGCATTGTCGAACAGCCGGTTGGCCTCGGCACTCTTGGGGTGCGTCATGCCCATGCGCACATTGCCGTATTGCAAACCCACCTGCACCTTATACCAGTTTTCCACGAGTTGGTTCAGCGTGGGGGTTTGCTTGATGGGGTAGCCGTTACGGATTTCATTCTCAATGAGTTGCGCTATCTGGGCTATCTGCTGCCCTTTTACGCGCTGTCGTTCTGAAAGGCTGATAATCTGGCTCAGGCGGGCATTGTCGGTGAGCAGCACTTGCACGTACACGTGTCCTGAAAGGGCAATGCCGCCAATCACACAGAGGCTCAGGAACAGAATGCGCTTGAGGCGCTGTGAAAAACTATGGATGGAATCTCTCATTCAATTATTGGATAAATCGTATTCTCAAAAATACGGCTACTGCCACCAACGAAAAATCAACGTTTGCCGGAAACAAACCGCCTGTAAGGTTTTGCCCAACAGTCCACGGCCAACACCGCAACCAACGGCACGCCAGAAATAGTATCTTCCCAAAAGGCCAAACCCCCTTCTTTCGGGCAAGCCGCCAAGGTCGGTCGGGCCACTATTTTTTCACTTTCTTTTGCGAATGCCTGCGGCAAAGCCTAATTTTCGTGCGTTAAAAATAGTATCCCTGAAAAACCCCAAACCCCGCGGGTCATTATTCATCCATATTTTTCCAACCCCAAACCGCACACCATGACTTTCATTGACGAAATCAAAGCCCGGCAAATCCTTGACTCCCGGGGCAACCCCACCATTGAGGTGGACGTGATCACGACCAGCGGCAAAATGGGCCGCGCCGCCGTGCCTTCGGGTGCATCCACGGGTTCGCACGAGGCCGTGGAACTGCGCGATGACGACCCGAAAGTGTATTTGGGCAAAGGCGTACTCAATGCCGTGGCCAACGTGAACGAGATTATCGCCGACGAACTGGTGGGCTTTTCGGTTTTCGAACAAAGCCTGCTCGACAAGATCATGATTGAGCTCGACGGCACACCCAACAAGGGCAAGCTTGGGGCCAATGCCATTCTGGGCGTGTCGTTGGCCATTGCCAAGGCCGCCGCGCAGGAAGCCGGCCTGCCATTGTACCGTTACTTGGGCGGTGTGGGTGCGCACACGCTCCCCGTGCCCATGCTGAACATCCTGAACGGCGGCAGCCACGCCGACAATTCCATTGACTTCCAAGAGTTCATGGTAATGCCCGTCAAGGCCGAAACCTTCTCGGAATCGCTGCGTATGGGTGTGGAAGTGTTCCATGCCTTGAAAAAAGTGTTGAAAGACCGCAAAATGTCTACCAATGTGGGCGATGAGGGTGGTTTTGCGCCCAACATCGCTTCCAATGAGGAAACCATCCAAGTGGTGTTGCAGGCCATTGAAAAGGCGGGTTACCGTCCCGGCGAGGATATTTTCATTGCCTTGGATGCGGCCGCCTCCGAATTTTACGATTCGGACAGCAAGATGTACCACTTCAAGAAATCCACGGGCGACAAGCTGACTTCCTCGCAAATGGCCAACTACTGGAAGGATTGGGCCAACAAATACCCGATCATTTCCATTGAAGACGGCATGGCCGAAGACGACTGGGCAGGCTGGAAAGAACTGACCGAGCTGACCGGCAAGAAAATACAACTGGTGGGCGACGACTTGTTCGTGACCAACGTCACGCGCCTGCAAAAAGGCATTGACGAAGGCATTGCCAACTCTATCTTGGTGAAAGTGAACCAGATAGGCTCACTTACCGAAACCATTGCGGCGGTGAACCTGGCCAGGCGCAACGCCTACAAGAGCATCATGTCGCACCGCTCGGGCG
>JANPIL010000131.1:0-36324 GCA_031424975.1 Sphingobacteriales bacterium | reverse complement strand
ATACCCGCCACCGCAATCCGTTCAATGCGCTGGCCCACATTTTCTCAGGGCTAATCGCTTACTGCTTTTATGATACCAAACCTTCGGTCTTTTGCTTTGAAAGCCAGCAACTTATGATTGGCTAACCCCATAGTTCACGTTTTATTAGGCAAGAAACCGTACGTGGCCAACATTGAATTTGGCAGGAAACGGTGCACTGCAACGTCTCTACGGGTGGGTGGGGTAGAATTTGTCTTCCTCCCAAGTGCGGGCGTTGTGAAAGATGTATGTTTCGATTTTTCGGTATGATTCCGCATTACGGATGATGTGTTCATGAAAACGTTCCTGCCAGCCAAAGTCAATTGCCGGGCAATACAGGCGCAGGTTTCTGGTGCAGACCGCCTTGAAAGACCTGATGATGGTTGGCACACTGCCTTTTTTGGGCGAGATTTTTCGGAAGAATTCGTTTTCCGGTTCGGTTGGTTCTCTGGTAGAGACGTTGCACCGCAACGTCTCTACGCCCAACGCCAAACGGGTTTGGCCTTTTCCGGGCATACTATTTTGTGGCGGCAGGAGACGTTGCGTGCAACGTCTCTACAGTTGCGGTTCGTATTCTGTCCAGCGGCCGTCTTCCTTGATCAATCCTATCAGTTCGTCCAAAGCCTTGGCCGAGGCCACGCTGCGTTTCACCACGTTCTGGCCACGATAGAGCGTGATTTTGCCCACGCCCGAACCCACGTAGCCGTAGTCGGCATCGGCCATTTCGCCGGGGCCGTTCACGATGCAGCCCATGATGCCAATCTTGATGCCTTTGAGGTGGTCGGTGCGTTTGCGGATCATGGCCGTCACTTCTTGCAAATCAAACAGCGTGCGGCCACAACTGGGGCATGAGATGTATTCGGTTTTGCTCATGCGCGTGCGTGCCGCCTGCAAGATGCCGAAGGCGGTTTGGTTCAGGAACGAGAGTTTCTTCAACGTTTCCGGCTTTCCGGAAGGTTGCAACTGCGATGTGCCGAGCATGATGCCGTCGCCGAAGCCGTCAATGAGCAGGCCGCCCGCGTCGGTGGAGGCGTGGAGCAGCGTGCTTTCCTCGGAAATTTCCGAACCGTAATCCCGCCGAACCACCGCCGGACAAGCGATGCCGTGTTCCAGCAAGTAAAAAAACAGCCGCCGCAGGGCCGCCATGGCGTGTTCGTTGGCGGTGGTAAGCCACAAGACAACGGTTTTGTCGGTTTTCAGCCTTTCAATGAACCCTGCCGATTCGGGTTGCCATTCCTTGTAAGTCATGGCCACAAAATTCATCTCCGGGTGCGTTGCGGCGGCCTGCAAGTACTCCGCACTGCTGAAAAGCGGATACGTATTGTATTGGTCTTCAAGGGTTTGCCACGCGTTGTAATCCAGAATCTGGCGCGAGCCGTTGGCAACCATGAACGGAATGGGCCGCGTGCCCGCGTAAATGTAATCCGCGCCCAAGTCGTTGAGTTTCCATTTGTCGAGCAGCGGCATATAGAAATGCCCGGTGCTTTTCAGGTCTTCCATGCGCACATCCGGCACACGCGAGAAATCGGCGATGACGCGCGGCACGTTCTGCCCGCCGAAATTAGCCACTTCGTGCGTCCGGCGGCGATGGTATTGGTAAGGACTAAATTCAGAATTATGAATTAAGAATTCAGAACCGGGGGTTTCGCCTTTTTCAAGGATACTATTTTGGGGAGTGGAACCGGTACCGGAATATACTGGCTTTTCATTCCCAATTCCGAATTCATAATTACGAATTGGCTGAATGGTCTTGGCTTTTTCGGCGCGGTGCGTGTAGCGGTCTATCAGGGCGCGGGCCACGGGAGCCTCGGCTTCGGGGGCTTCGGTCAGCGACACGCGCACGGTGTCGCCGAGGCCGTCTTCGAGCAGTGCGCCAATGCCCAACGCCGACTTGATGCGACCATCTTCGGCTTCGCCCGCCTCGGTTACGCCCAGGTGCAGCGGGTAGGGCCGCAATCCTTCTTCAGTCAACTTGCTCACCAGCAGCCGGTATGCCTGCACCATGACCTGCGTATTGGAGGCTTTCATCGAAATCACGATGTTGTAATAATCCAGTTCCTCGCAGATGCGCAAAAACTCCAACGCCGATTCCACCATGCCCAGCGGCGTGTCGCCGTAGCGGCTCAGGATGCGGTCGGAGAGCGAGCCGTGGTTGGTGCCAATCCGCATGGCCGTGCCGTACTGCTTGCATATTTTGACCAGCGGCACGAATTTCTGCCGGATGCGGTCCAGTTCGGCTTGGTACGAAATGTCGGTGTAATCAATCGTTTCAAAGCGTTTTTTGTCGGCGTAGTTGCCGGGGTTCACGCGCACTTTTTCCACGATGCGGGCGGCCAGTTCGGCGGCATTGGGCGTGAAATGGATGTCGGCGATGAGCGGAACCGTGCAGCCGCGCCGCCGCAGTTCGTTGCGGATATTGGCCAGGTTCTCGGCTTCCTTAATGCTCGGAGCCGTAATGCGCACATATTCGCACCCCGACTCCACCATGCGCAGCGTCTGCTCCACCGAACCCAACGTGTCCATGGTGTCAATTGTCGTCATGGATTGCACCCGAATCGGGTAATCGCTGCCCATGGGCACATCGCCGATGTTTACCGTGATGGTTTTGCGCCGCACATATTCGGTCAGCGATGCGCAATAGGACGGGTTGGAAACGGGATTTGGGTGGGTAATCATGGCGGGTTTGGGCTTTTGGAAAGATACTATTTCAGTCCGCCATTCACAGGCATGGCAGGTTTGGGCTTTTCAAAACATACTATTTTCAAAACGGCTTTGCCGCTTCAAATGTTCGCTTCCTCCATTGCGACAACGGAGGAACGGCGAAGCGCGGTTCAGATGTCGCCCAGTTGCGGACGCAGCAGTATTTCCTCCAGCACCGTATGGCGCGACAGTTGGTGCGCCCCGTAAATGGCCTCGGCCACGTCGTCGGGCTGCATGAAGCGGTCGGGCGGCAGGTCGGTGCCGCCCCAACTGCCGGTGAGCGTGGCTCCGGGCAACACCGCCGTTACGCGGATGCCGTGCGGCTTGAGTTCCTCGCGAAACACCTTGCTCATGCCGTAGAGCGCGAATTTGCTGATGCTGTACGAGCCGCCGTTGGGGTAGGCCATGATGCTGGCAATGGAGCAGATGTTGAAAATGTCGCCCGTTTGCTGCTCAATCATCGGCAGCAGCAAGGCCCGCGTCAGGTGATAGGCCGAATACAGGTTCGTTTCAATCTGCGATTCCAATGCGCCTTCGGGTTCGTTGTGCAACTGGCCGGGCATGAAAACCCCGGTGTTGTTGACCAGCACCCCAACCGGCCGGCCGAGCTGGCCCACAAAATCCGCAAAGCCGGTCACCTGGTCTTTCTTGGACAAGTCGGCCACCTGCCAGAACAGCCGTTGCGCCGGAAACATGGTTTCAAATTCGCCTTGCAGCAGCAGTAAATCGCTTTCGTTGCGGGCACACGTGGCCACATCGTAGCCGTTACGGGCAAACCGGAGGGCGATTGCCCGCCCTATTCCCTTGCTGCCGCCGGTCACCACCAATAGTTTGTTTATCATACAAGTGTGGAAAGAAAAACCAAAAAGAAAAAAGCCGGAAAAATAAAAATTGTACTTTAGCCCGAAAATAGACCCATTCCGCGCAAAGCTACCATTTTTTGTCCGGATTGGGTTTTTCCGGCCCCGTGGTTTTTATCCGGCACCGGGCAACCATCAAACCGTAACAGATTGAAATCACTGGAACAACTGGGGCGGTACTGCCTGTTCATCGGCTCGATGTTCAGGAACCGCGAAAAAATGAGCGTGTACGTGAACCGCGTGCTCGACGAATGCGTGCTGATTGGTATTGACTCAATATTCATTGTGGTCATTGTCTCGTCGTTCATCGGCGCGGTGACGGCCATCCAGACGGCTTACAATCTGGTGAGTCCGCTCATTCCCAAATTCACCATTGGCCTCATCGTACGCGACATGACGGTGCTTGAACTGGCCCCCACCATCATTTCCGTCGTTTTGGCGGGCAAGGTCGGTTCCAACATCGCGGGCGGACTCGGCACCATGCGCATCACCGAGCAGATAGACGCGTTGGAAGTGATGGGCATCAACTCGGCGAGCTACCTGGTGCTGCCCAAAATCATCGCCGCCATCATTGTTTTCCCGATGCTGGTGGTGCTGGCCGGTTTTTTGTCCATCTACGGCGGCTTTCTGTCCAGTACGCTCACCGGTGCGGTTTCCGGTTCGGAATATATTTACGGCATCCGGGCCGATTTCCTTGCTTACAACGTGCAGTTTGCGCTGATCAAATCCGTTGTTTTCGCTTTTCTCATCGCTTCCATCTCGGCCTTCAAAGGTTATTACACGCGCGGCGGGGCATTGGAAGTGGGGCAGTCGAGCACCAAGGCCGTCACCAACAGTTGCATCGCCGTATTGCTGGCCGATTACCTGCTGGCGCAGTTGCTATTGTAAAAGCCTCCCCCCAACCCCCTCCGAAGGAGGGGGCTTTTGAACCGGGCGGGTTTGGCGTTTTCAAAAGATACTATTTTTGCTATCCTGCCAAAATGCGGGCTTTTTGTTTGAGGTTCTTTATTCCCTGAAAAGAATAGCCCTGCCATGTTTGTTTGCTCCCCTTCGGGGTTGGGGGCTTTTTAAACTCCCCCTTCGGGGGTTGGGGGGCTGTTTTTATTATGATCGAAGTACAGGGAATATCCAAGACTTTCAATGGCAAGGCGGTGCTGCAGGATGTCAGCGGGCGGTTTGAGGATAGCAACACCAGCCTGATTATCGGGCAGAGCGGGCATGGCAAGTCGGTGTTGCTCAAGTGCATTGTGGGCCTGATAAAGCCCGATGCCGGAAAAGTGCTCTACGACGGGCGCGATTTCATCAGCGGCGATGCCGAAACCAAGCGGGCCATCCGGCGCGAAATCGGGATGCTGTTCCAAGGCAGCGCCCTGTTCGATTCCAAGACCGTGGAGGAAAACGTAATGTTCCCGATGGATATGCTCACCGACACGCCCAAAAGCGAGAAGCAGGACCGCGTTAATTTTTGCCTGCAACGGGTGGGGCTGGAAGCGGCCGCCAAACGGATGCCTTCCGAAATCAGCGGCGGGATGCAGAAACGCGTCGGCATTGCGCGGGCCATCGTGCTCAACCCCAAGTATTTGTTCTGCGACGAACCCAACTCCGGCCTAGATCCGCTCACGTCCATCAAGATTGACGAGCTGATTTCGGAAATCACCGACGAGTTCAAGATGACCACCATCATCGTCACCCACGACATGAACTCGGTGATGACCATCGGCGAATCCATCATGTACCTGAACATGGGCCGCAAGTTCTGGGAGGGCACCACGCAAGTCGTGGCCGACACGCAAGTGCCCGAGTTGCAGGAGTTCCTGTTTTCAAACCGCCTGCTGCGCGACATGAAAGGCAAAAAGATGGCCTGATTTTCACTGACCACCCGACAGGCGGAAACTTGGGAGGGCGGGTTTGGGCTTTTGGCAGAATACTATTTTTGCCGCCACTCATTTCGGCACACGCTCCGGCACACACAGGCCGCCGCTTTCCGGTTCTGTCCGGGCATTTAATGCGTTTTCCCGGGTTTCCACTCGATTTTCGCGCCACCGAGCCGTCAGGTACAGGCAGGCAACCACAAATGCCACGAACAAGACCGCAACCGCTGGATCCTTGTGGCTGTAGTAAGCCACCGGAGGCTGCAGCAGGAAAATGAGCAGGATGTGCATGGAAAAAACCTGCAACGAGTGTTTGCCCATCACCACCAGCCACGGCTGCCTGAACGATGACGGGAACCGCTTCATGAGCAGGCTGACGACAACCACCAGTGAGGCGAAATTGGCCAGGCGCAAGATGCCAAGGCGTTGCTTGTCGAAAAGGTTGGTGTTGACCGAACTTTCATACATCCACACATGGTGGCGGTGCAGGATGAGAATCGTGACCAGCGGCAGGCAAAGCCACAACACTGATGCGGATATCCGGATTTCATTGCCACTGTACCGGCGCGAGGCAACATACACGCCCGCAACAAACAGCAGTTGCCAGGCAAACATATCCATGTTGCTCAACTCAAAACCCGGAAAGTAAGGCCATACAGCGTTGTGCATTTTGAAACTGAATCCGAACCCTACCTGGCTGACGGCCCATAAGCCGATGCTCACCCCGACTACAAGTACGGCACGGTTCTGCCGGAACTGCCGTATCAGCAAGGGCACGAAGAGCAGGAAAATGCAGTAAAGCGGAAGGATATCGTGAAAATCGGGCTGGTAGAGCAAAGCCACACCCAAGGCGAGTGCCTGCGCGGGCTGATCGAGAAACCGGTAAAAGACGGGCTGCCAATGGTGCCGGTGCATCGGGGAGAAATAAATGGCCGCACACGCAATCAGGAAAACCGCAAGGTGGTAAAGGTAGATTTTACGGGTGCGGGTAAGGATGCCAATCTTCAGCCGGGCCGTGCCCGTGCGGTCAAGTTTCCGGTTGTAAACCAGGCCCGCCACCAAGCCCGACACAAACACGAACCCCTCGGCCGCCGAAATGTATCCGAAAGGCTGTTGCGTGTAGCGGTTGAGCGGGTTTTCAATGTGGTTTACGGTGATGAGCAAGATGAAAAAACCTCTCAGGCCATCCAATTGTGTGATTCGGTTCATGGATTAAATCAACTGGTGTGGGTGGTCTGGAATATACATGATTGCGCAACAGCAGTAAATAACTGCTGTTGCGCAGGCTTCGTGTCTCGCAAGGACAGTCCGGGTAAATTTTTGCGTGACCTGAGTAAATAAAACAGGCGGAGTTTGAATCTCAACGTTTGCGTTTCACAATTTTGTTTGGGTTTCTATGCGTAGTGTTGCTTTGGGTTCTGCCACCCACAACTTCGACCGGCTGACGGTGTTTACATTCCTGTGGGCTTCCGTCCGGTTTTTCCACCAAGTTTCCTTTCCAGAATGGGCCATGCAGCACGACAAGTGGGGCTATCTGCTCATGGCTGCGGTTGTGCTGGCATTGATGCGTCCGCAATCCGTTTGGGTGTTGGTGTTGCTGCTGGTGGCCAGTATGCTCCGCACGCTGCACTGGATGCCTTTCAATCCCAACCATATTTTGTTTGAGTTTTACGTGGATGCGGGCATCCTGTTTTCACTGTTGTACGGCATTAATACCGCATATTGGCAAAAGGATAACAGGGGAAACCCGGTTTCAAGGGAAAAGATATTTGAAAGCTTTGCCCCGATGGCCCGCATCAGCCTTGTGCTGCTGTATTTTTATGCCGTCTTCCATAAGCTCAACTGGGATTATTTCAATCCGGAAATCAGTTGCGGCACATTCCTGATGCGCGGGCTTTTGGCGCATTTCCACTTCACTCATTTTCCTTACTGGGGCAAGCTGCTGGCGGTGTGGGGCACGCTGGCAATCGAGTTGCTCATTCCGGTTTTTTTCCTGTTCCGCCCCACCCGCCGCTGGGGCATCCTGCTCGGGCTGGCCTTCCACTTTGTCCTGTCGCTGCACCCGCATCCGGGGTTATACAGTTTTTCCGCCTTGCTGGCTGGTTTTTTTTACCTGTTCACGCCGCCCGGTTTCAACGACGCGTTGGCCATCCAAGCTGCCCGTTGGCGCGGGCGTTTCAGTAAAGTCCCTTACCAGATGGCGGGGGTTTCGGTGTTGGCGGCGATACTATTTTTTTGGCTGCACCAATACCGGAACGGCGGCTTTGTGCAAGCGGCGTTTGTGTTGTGGTATGTCTGGTGGGCGGTTGTGTTTTGCGTGTACGTGCGGTTCTTGGTCAGCCCTCCCCCCGGCGAACGTTCGTTTGGCGATACCTTTGCCCCGCATCCGCGGGTCATGTGGGTGTTTGTGCTGGTTGTGTTTGTCAATGGATTGTCGCCCTACTTGGGTTTGAAAACCCAGACCAGTTACTCCATGTTCAGCAACCTGCGGACCGAAGGCAACATGACCAACCACATTTTCATGCCCCGCAACCTGCTCGCCATGCGTTGGCAGGACGATCTGGTGACCATCGTGCGGACGGATGCGCCTGCCTTGCGCGGGTTTTCGGACGGCAAACGGATGATAACCTGTTTTGAGTTCCGGCGGGCAGCCAGCGAAACCCGCCACGATTTTTTTGTGGACTACCGTCGCGGGGGCAAGCAGCGGCATTTGGAAGTTAGGAACGGAATCAGCAATGATCCCGGCATTACCCATCCGTATTCATGGCCTGTGCGGAAGATGATGCGTTTCAGGCCGGTGTATGCGGATACTTGCCGCTGCCAGCACTGAGGCCGCCACCGTCTGGCCTTGGCAGTGCTTGGGTAACTGCCAGCCAAAACGCGTTACAGCAGCATGGCCTCCACTTCGCGCCAGTTGTTCACGCGGGTGTAGTGGTTCAGGTGCAGGTTGTGCGGGGCGGTGAAGAGCAGCGGCTTGCCATTGGTAAAATTGACCAGGTTCTTCTCGTGGTCGTCTATCAGGTAGTCGGCCTGGATCATGTACTTGTGGCCGCAAAACACAATGTGGTGCCATGTGATGAACGGAAAATGCTCGTGCATCCATTCCAGCTTTTCCTTGAGCGAATTGGGGAACTCCATGGCGGCGGAGACAATGAAAACCTCGTATTTTTCCGATAGTTTCCGCACCACTTCCTGGCTGTCGGGTATCAGTTTCATGCCCCGGAAAAAGCCCTCTTCCAGCAGCCATCCCCTGACTGTTTCCTGGGTGGTGCCCGCCACGTCGGCCCATGTGCGGTTATGCAGGTCAACGGGTTTTATGTGCCTGCCCAAGCGGGTTCCGGCGTATTCAATGAACCGTCCGGCGGCATCGGCCAGCACGTCGTCCATGTCAATCGCGATTCGTTGCCTTGCCATGCGTGCCTTGTGTTTTCCGGATGAATGTGAAATAGTATGTTTTGAAATGCCCAAACCCCGCCGTGCGGTTTGGAAGGGTTTTTCGGGCTGCCATGGGCGGCGGGGGCCGCACGGAGGGAATTTGCCGGAACCCGCAAAAACCTTCTCTTATTCAAGCCGCGTTGTGCGTGCCTCCGCTTTCGGGATTTCAACTTCGCAGGCAGGCTCCCTGATTCCGCCATTGATTACCCGCCGCGTGAGAGTGCCGTCGGCATTGCGGTCCACGCGGGTGAGGCGCACTTTTTCGGTCGGGCGGATTACAAGGGGCACTTTTTCCAATTTCACCGAGCTGGTGTCCAAGCCAAACCAGCGGTCATCGCCCGGCGTAAACTGCTTGATGAAGAAATACGCGTTCATGATCATCCGTTCGCCGGATGTTAATTCGTTTTCATAGGACAGGAAGCGTTCAAAAACCACAAAGCGGAAGTCGCCGATCACGTGCTGGCGGCTCAGCGACTCGTAGCGGCTGGTGATGTCCACTTCCTTGTTGCGCACCATGTCTTCGACCACCTTGCGGAAAAACAGGTTGATGCGCTGCTCTACCCGGAAGCCGAGTCGGAAATTGACCTTTATCAGGTCGTCAACCGCCTTGATGTCCACGGTATATTCCATCGTGTACGGATCGTCGGTGGTGTCCACGTGGATGAACCAATAGATGTCGGCCCGCTTGGGGCGTTTCTGGAAAATCGAGTAGATAATTGTCTGCTCTATCTCGCTTTCCATGCGGGCATTGGTCAGGAAAACCAAGTGCGTGGCGTATTTGGGCACACTCTGGTCAACGCTCAGTTCCTGCAAAGGCTCAATGTATTCCTCCAGCCGCACAAACTGCAACAGCCGCTGCTTGATGCGGTTGGCACGTATCCAGACGTACATCACCGACAGCAGCAGCCCGCCAATGGCCAGTGACACAAAGCCGCCATGCGGGAACTTGCTCAGGTTAGCCACCAGAAACGACAGTTCAATGGCCATGTACAAGGCAAAGACCGTCCATACGATGATTTTGCGCGTATGGATGGTATAAAGCCAGTAGGTGAGCAGTATCGTGGTGGAGAGCATGGTCACGGTGATGGCAAGGCCATAAGCGGCTTCCATGTTGGCGGCTTCCCTAAAATAAAGCACAACGCCCACGCAGCCCGTCCAGAGCAGCCAGTTGATGCTGGGTACGTAGGTTTGCCCGCGCAAGTTGGTCGGGAACTTGATGCGCACCTTGGGCCACAGGCCAAGCCGGATAGCCTCGTTGATGAGCGTGAATGAGCCGGAAATCAGGGCCTGGCTGGCAATGATGGCGGCCAGCGTCGCAATGCAGATACCCGGCAAAATGAACCATTCGGGCATGATGGAAAAAAAAACGCTTTTGTCCAGCACTTGGCCTGCGTGCGCCACCAGCCACGCACCCTGCCCGAAATAATTGAGCAGTAGGCACGACTTGACAAAAACCCAACTGACACGAATGTTGCCCCGCCCGCAGTGACCCAAATCAGAGTACAAGGCTTCGGCTCCCGTAGTACACAAAAACACCGCGCCCAGCAGCCAGAATCCGCCCGGATGGTTGACCAGCAGGTTGTAAGCGTGGTAAGGGTTGATGGCGGCCAGGATGTGCCAGTCTTCGGCCAGGTTCACAATGCCCAGCACGGCCAGTGTGGTGAACCAGACCGCCATGAGCGGGCCGAAAGACTTGCCCACCAACTGCGTGCCCAAGGCTTGCAGCAAAAACAGGAACGTGATGATGCCGATCACGATGGTAACCAGCAGGTTGGTGGTTATGTCGGGCTTGATCAGCCGCAGACCGTCCACGGCGGAAGCCACCGAAATGGGCGGGGTAATGATGCCGTCGGCCAGCAGTGCGCTGCCACCCACAATGGCCGGCACAATGAGCCACTTGGCATACCGCCGCACCAAAGCGTACAGTGAAAAGATGCCTCCTTCGCCATTGTTGTCGGCCCGCAGTGTCAGGATCACGTACTTGATGGTGGTTTGGAGCGTCAGTGTCCAGAAAATGCACGACAGGCTGCCGAAAACCACGTCGCTGTCAATGGCGTTCTTGCCGATAATGGCATTGAAAACGTAGAGCGGGGAAGTGCCGATATCGCCGTAGATGATGCCCAACGCCACCAGCAATCCACCGGCGGTGACCTTATCAAGGTTGTGTTTGTTGTTCATGCCCGGAGTCAAAAGGTGCATGGCCCGGATTCGCAAATGACCGGAACCGGAATTTTTCTGCAAAGTTACCACACTTTTCATGCAAACTGAAAAAACCGGACGCGATTTTTCCACCCCGGCCCTGCCCGAAAGAAACCCGCACCGCTAAGGCAACTGCGCCACCGGAACCCGGCGTGCGTTTTCCGGTGGCCCGGCACCCGCGCTGTGCCGCCGTTTTGGAGCGAATCGTTTTTCTTTTCTATATTGACGCGCCGGATACGAGACCCGGCGGCTTTTACTGCTGCGAAACCGTTTTCCGCTCCGGCGGCCTGTAATCCAACCCGTTCATCTACCGATAAATCATTATGAAAGAAGTTGCCTTGGGCATTGACATTGGCGGAACCAACACCAAACTGGGATTTGTGGACAAGGAAGGCGTTTGCCTCGCCGACACTTCAATCCCCACGGGCGAGGATGATGCCGACAAATTCCTGCCCCGCCTGTACCGCGCCGTGGACAAGCTCATCATGCCCCTGCGCGACAAGATTACCATCGCGGGCATCGGCATTGGCGTGCCCAACGGCAACTACTACAAAGGAACCGTGGAAATGCCCGCCAACCTGCAATGGAGCGATTACGTGCCGCTGGCGCAGTGGGTGCAGGATCACTACAAGCTGCCCTGCAAACTCACCAACGATGCCAACGCCGCCGCCCTCGGCGAAATGAAATTCGGCGTGGCCAAGGGCATGAAAAACTTTGTGATCATCACGCTGGGCACGGGCCTGGGCAGTGGCTTTGTGGTGGATGGCAAGCTGGCCTACGGTGCCGACGGCTTTGCCGGTGAACTGGGCCACGTGGTGGTGAACCCCAACGGGCGGATGTGCGGCTGCGGCAAAAAAGGCTGCCTTGAAACCTACGTTTCGGCCACGGGCATCCGGCGCACCGTCTATAAGTTGCTGGCCGACCACAACGAGGACAGCGAGATGCGCCGCATCAGCTTTGAAGACTTGGATGCCAGCATGATTACCGACTCAGCCACGCGCGGCGACCGCATCGCGATTGAAGCGTTTGAATACACGGGTCGCATCCTCGGCATGAAACTGGCCGATGTCATGGCGATACTCAGCCCCGAAGCCTTCATCCTGTTTGGCGGGCTTACCCGTGCGCAGGAATACCTGTTTGAGCCCACGCGCCGTTACATGGAATCGTTCATGATGCCCATTTTCCGGGGCAAGGCCAAACTGCTCACTTCCGGCCTGACGGGGGCCAACACCGCCGTACTCGGTGCCGCCGCCCTGATCTGGCACGAGCTGGAAAACCAACCCGCCGTTCTTGAAAACACGGTGTTCCGAAAATAGTATCTTTCAAAAACACCAAACCCCATTTGTCATTCCGACCGCGTCGGAATGACAAACCAGAATAGTATCTTTCAAAAAGCCCAAACCTGCCGCACCTTTCCGAACGCCAAACCGAAAATGCAAGCTCTTGTCTTCGAAGGAATCAACCTGCCGCTGCAAGTGCGGGAAGTGTCCAAACCCATTCCGGTGGCGGGCGAAGTGCTGGTGCAACTTAAAGCCGCCGCCCTCAACCACCGCGACGTTTGGATACGCAAAGGCCAATACGCCGGCATTGCGTTTCCATCCATTCTCGGCTCAGATGGCGCGGGCATTGTGGCCGGGGTTGGCGCAGGCGTACCGGAAAGTCTGCTTGGCCGCGAAGTCATCATCAATCCAAGCATGGATTGGGGTGTGAACCCGAAAGCCCACGCCAAGGAGTTTAAAATTCTGGGATTGCCCGACAGCGGCACGTTTGCCGAGTACGTGGCCGTACCCGCCGCCAATGTCACCGCCAAACCCGCGCACTTGACTTGGCAGCAATCTGCTGCCCTGCCATTGGCCGGCCTTACCGCTTACCGGGCATTGTTCAGCCGCGCCGCCGTGCAGCCCGGCGAAAAAGTGCTGGTGACGGGCATTGGTGGCGGCGTGGCGTTGTTTGCATTGCAATTTGCCCTCGCCGCCGGTGCGAAAGTGTATGTCACTTCTGGCTCGGACGAGAAGATAGGGCGGGCCGTGCAACTCAGAGCCACCGCCGGAGCCAACTACACACAATCCGGTTGGGCGGAGCAACTCAAAACCCAAGCCGGAGCCTTTGATGTGATCATTGACAGTGCCGCTGGCGATGGGTTTTTGCAACTCGTGGAACTGGCGGAATTGGGCGGCAGGATTGTGTTTTTCGGCGGCACCAAGGGTGTGATCAATGGCATTGTTCCGGCGCGGGTTTTTTGGAAGCAACTCAGCATACTGGGCACTACCATGGGTTCGGCAACCGAATTTGCGGCAATGGTGGCTTTTGTGGAAAACCACCGAATCATTCCCGTGACAAGCAAAACCTTCCCGCTGGCCGAAGGCAACACGGCCCTTGATTACATGGAGCAATCAAGCCAATTCGGCAAAATTGTGCTGGAAATCAATTAGTCTTGCGGCATTCCGTGGACTGCCGCCAAAATAGTATCTCTCAAAAACACGAAACCTGATGTCAGGCGGGCGTGAAAAAACCGTCATTGCGAGGCCCGAAGCAATGACGGTTTGGGTAAACTTGTGCGTAACATCAGTCATTTCAGTTTCCTCGCCAGTTTGCCCGCCTGTTTGTAGTACGGATGGCCGGGTTTTGCCCTGATTTCCGATACTATTTCCCTTGCCTTCCCGGTTTCGTTCGCTTGCAGGTAGGCCAGTGCCAGATACCACTGCGCCTCCTCATAAAAACCCGATTGCACCGTGATTTTCCGTAATCCCGCAATTGCTTCCTGCGGCTGGTCGAGTTGCAGGTTCACGTTGGCCTTGTAAAACAACGCGGAATCCGAGACACCGCCTTTTTCCACGATCTGCTCCAGCATGGGCAGGGCCTGGGCATAATTCTTGTCGCGGTATTGCCGCAGGGCGCGGCTGAGCGGATCTTGGGCAACGGGCTGGCTTGCCGCCTGTTGGTAGGGCACAAAGTAGGCGGCAAACAGCCGTTCGTTGGCCGGATTGGCTTTGAGCCACAGGTACACCGGAATCAGCAGCAGCACGGCCGCCGCCGCCGCCCAGTAAAATCGCTGGCGCGTGCTTTCGCCAAACCGGAGTGTTTGCGCGGGCGGGTGGTAAACCGACATCCGGCTTTCGGCCGCTTCCAGTTTCGACAGCATCCGGCCGCGCCCCGTGGCCCGCAACCCGTCGCGGATTTGGCGTTGCAGGGCTACTTCTTCCGTCAAGGCGGGTTCCTGGGCTTCGCGCCGCTCAAATGCCTGCCGCTCCGTGGGGCTTAGGCTGCCTTCCAAGAAGCGTTCTATTAATTCGGTGTTTTCCATACATTCATCTGTTTGCCGTTTTTGCAATCCAAACCCGGGGCCTCCCCCCTGTCTGCCGACAGGCAGGCAACCCCCTCCGAAAGAGGGGGCTTAAAAAATAGTATCGTTGAAAAAGCCCAAACCCGGCGTTTCGTGGTGGCAAATGCGAAACGGTCAAATCGTCTTCATCTGCTCGGCGAATATTTTTTTCAGGCGTGTCAGGCACTTGTATTTTTGGGTTTTCGTGGAGTCGGTGCTCTTGTATTGCAGCGCACCGGCAATCTGGTCAATGCTCATTTGGCGGTAGTAGTACATTTCCAGCACCGTGCGGCAGGGCTCGCCAAGGTCGTTGAGTGCCTTTTCCAGCGTCTGGTACAGTGTTTCGCGTTCATCCGCCGTTTCGCCTTCCAGCGGTTCGAGTTGGAAATTCTCCTTTATTTTTCGTCCTTCGTGCTGCTGTATCTTCAAATCGCGGTCGCGCCGCACTTGGTTTTCGTGCAGCTTGTTTTTGCCGATGGCAAACAGGTAGGTCTTGACCGAGCTGCTCAGTTTGCCCAGCTTGCCCGACATGATGTTTTCGTAGAATATCGTGACGGATACCTGAAACACGTCCTTGGCCAAGTCTTCGTCGCACGAGAAATGCCGTACCGCCCAGTAGATGAAGTCGTTGCGGTAGGCGCGGTAAATGGCCGCGAGCTTGTTTTCATCGCCTCCGCGAATCTGCGCAATCAGGTTGTCGTCTGTCATGGTTTCAAACGTTGATGGCAAACCGGCGGTTTGGTAACCTTTGGCCTTTGCGGTTTGCCGCCCGGAAATTGTGCCGCCATGATGGAACAATCGCGGCGGTGCGTAAATTTACCGTTTTTCCGGGCTGTTTGCATACCGGCCAGTGATTTTCGGTTTCGGGCCTTGTCACCACCGTGGTTCGTGTCTTGTCCGTGGCTCGTGTCTTCACGAGACACTTGGGCAAGATAGTATGTTTTAAAAACGCCAAACCTGCTGCTAACGCAATAATTGTTTTTCACTCCCAAAACATTTCATGAATTATGCTCACCGACACGCATCCCGTCATCAGGCGCAGCCACTTGGAAACGTCCATGACCTACAGCCAATACAGCCAACTGATGGATGAGTTGGTGCAAAGCCACCGAACCAGCGGTTCCGACCAGTCGGAATTCATGGTAAAGTACACGGAACTGAACCGGCAGCGGATGCGCAAGTGGGACAAGACGGTGGTGCTGGACGAAGGTTTGCTGCGCAAGTTTCGCCAAGTGGCAAAGCCCATGGTTTGGCTGGTACTCACTGAGGCGTGGTGCGGCGATGCGGCGCAGAATATTCCGGCAATCGCGAAGATGGCCGGCGTGAACCCGCTTGTTTCCTTGCGGTTGCTGCTGCGCGACGAGCATTTGGACATCATGGATAATTATCTGACCGGAGGCAGCCGCGCGATTCCGAAACTGATTGCCCTGGACGAAGGAACATTGGAGGAACTGGGCACGTGGGGGCCGCGTCCGGCGGTGGTGCAGGCCATGGTGATGCACCACAAAAACCACCCCGACGGCTCGACAAAAGAGGAATTCTACGAACGCATCCACGCGTGGTACGCCCACGACAAGACCCAGCACGTGCAGCAGGAGTTTGAACGGCTGGTTGGCGAGTGGACGGAGCGGTAGCACACGCTTTAGCTTGTGCCAAAACCGCAGGTTTTGGGTTTTAAAAACATACTGTTTCCGGAAACCGGAAAAGCTCAATCCGCCGGAATGGGCACCACCTTGCTGTCTTTCATCACCGACAGCACCACCATGGATTGCAAGTTGCCGATTTCCTCGACTTGGCTCATTTCCTCCATCACCAGGCATTCAAACGCCTGCATATCCTTGGTCACGACCTTGAGCAAAAAACCCGCTGAACCCGTGATGTGGTGGCACTCGGTGACTTGGTCCAGTTCGCCAATCTTGTTGAGAAACCCGTCAATGGAAGACCGCCTGTTGCTGTTGAGCGATATTTGCAGGAAAAAAGTGGCTCCCGCGCCCACTTTCGCGCCGTCCAGTTGCGCATAGTAGTTCTTGATGTAGCCCGTGGTCTCCAGCCGCTTGACCCGCTCAAAAACCGCCGCCTGCGACAGCCCGATCTGGGCGGCAAGGTAGGCGTTGGTCACGTCGGCATCGGTCTGGAGCAGGTTCAGCAGGCGGCAGTCGATTTTGTCAAGTTTGGCGGTGTGCATGGCTTTGGTGGTGTGCATAGCGATTGAAGGTGTTTGGGTGGCGTGATGGAAACCGGATGATTGGTGAAATAACCGCACCCGAAAAAACAGTACGCCACAGTGCATGAATATATTCCGGAAAGCCGGAACCGGACTGGGCGAACTACTGTAAAGTTACTGTACCAGCACACTGCGTGCCATCATGGTCTGCAAGCCGATTTCCTTGGTCACTTTTTGCGAGCCGCTGGTTATTTCAAAGCGGTACGTGCCGTCAGCCATGTCTTTCATATCGAACTTGCGGATGTAGCCCCTCTTAGTGTTGGTCACATCTTCCACGTAAACAGATTGGTGCCGGTCATTTTTCAGCACAATCCTGACTCTCTCGCCGGACAGGTTCTGGAAATGGACTTTGAACTTGGTGGTTTCCGGAATCTGGTACGCAATAACCGTTAGCCCGCAAGGTGCGGGCAACTCAACCGGGCCGGGTTGTTTGGCCGAAGCCAGCGTCTGGGAAAATGCCGCGCCGCCACTCAGAGCGGTGAATGCGAGGGCAGCCAGAACCATTCGGCTCTGCTTGCGGAAACGGGAGGGGGTTTTCATGATTGCAGTTGTAAAAGGTGAAAAAAAATGGACTTGGCGGCGGTTACCGGTATGTTGTGATATGCCTTGACTTTTTATGGGTTTGTTCCGCAAAAGTGACCCCGCCCGTTTCCAGACACAACCCGGAACTTGCGCAAGTGCGGTTGGTTCCAATGCAGCAGGTTTCGCTTTTCCGAAACATACTATTTTGCCCTTTTCGCTGACGGGTGGCTATGGCGTTCAGGCATTGTGGTTTTAACGGCTATAAGATGGCTTCCGCGTGGCCGGGGTTGCACGCATCCGGCTGTTTTACAGGAACATACTGAATCAAAGGCTGAACGGCGCAAAATTTGCCTTGAACGGCGAGCTTTCCAGCACCTGTTGCCGGCACACCTTCTATGCCATCCGCATGATACGCCGGTTGGGATCGCCTCATCTGTTTGTGAATAAAATAACGGAAACATTTGGCTTGCACATTTGGCAACTGTTTCATGCCATCTTACCTGCGCGGGTGCTGACAGTCGGCTGGTTGGGGAAACCGGTGCCTTCCGATGCCGCCGCTTGCGGTGTTCACCCTTTGTTTCGCGCTTTGCTGGCGGCGGTGCTGCTGATACTGTCCTCCCGCCCGAACTTTTCGATTTGCACGCAAAATTCCATTGATTTCAGCAATGGCTCCCATTCTTTCCCGTTGAAAATCATTCGAAACCATTCTTTGTCTTTATTCGCATACTTGATATTGACGAAAAGCCACATGGCGGCCCAAGTAAACAGGATAGTGACCGCAACCTGAAGCAAGTGAAGGGCGGTGACCCCGTTTTCCATCATGCCCTCATTCCAATAGAAAGTGGTCCAGACGGGAAGCTGAAGAAACATGACACGCGCACTCCAAAGGGTGCTGGATTGCAAATTGGCCAATCTCCCTTGCGTTGCCATTACAGGTTGGCTTATGTCCACTTGCTGTATCAGAACCAACTGGTAGGCGTATATTGCAACCGCCACTGCGGTGACTGACAATTGGATGGCGGCCGAAACCAAGAAAAACGGACTTACGTGTCCGGACGCACTGACAAGCAGGCTTGCAATCAGTGAGCCGCCAAAAAGAACCCATAAAACACCGGCCAGAACGGCGAATATTTTCAAAGGCTGCATGGATGCCAAAAGCGATTTGACTTTAATTTTAGTGATGTCTTCCGCGATTTTCCTGTTGAGCGACAGGCTTGCCTCCAACTTCCTGTCGTAGGCTTTCCAGAGACTGATCATTTCGGTATCTTCCATTGTCATTGGGTTTTAATGCGTGAGAATTTTTGTTTCAGATTTGTTTTTATTCTGCTGATTTTTGTGGCCACGTTGGTTTCGCTGATTCCGATGATTTCTGCCATTTCCCTGTGGCTTTTTTCCTCAAGGTACAGCAGCATCAATGCCTTGTCCAATTCCTTCAGTTCCGCGACAAACCGCTGCAAAAGGATGAGGTTTTCTTCGGTTTCGTTTGCGGGTTCGGTGTCGGCAAAATCAAGAATGCTTTCGGTGGCTGCATTAAAGGTGTTCTGCCGCCTGTTCTTTTGGCGGTGATACGAAATGGCAACATTCAATGCGATGCGGTATATCCACGTCGAATACTTGTATTGCCCGTTGTAGTTGCCGAACGACTTCCACAATTGGGCCGTAATCTCTTGGGAAATATCTTTCCGGTCTTCAATGCCATGGCAATAAGCGTTCGTTACCTTGTAGATTATTCCCTTGTGGCTTTCCATGACCGAAAGGAATTTTTCGGTTTTGTCTTCTATATCCATTCGTTGTTTCCGTTTTGTCCATTGTCCTGCAATTATTCGCGTCGAGGCCGGAAAAATCACAGCCCACCTGAAAATAGTTTGCGGTTCGGAAACACAAACGGTCTCTGCAATGCATTGATATGCCTGCCTTGTACAGGGATGCCCGGTATGCCCACACCATCAAACCAAATGATTTTGCGAATGTCTCCATTGGCGGTGGCAAATACAATGCGGATGTAAATATTTGATAGTCAGCGTTTTGTGCTGCCGTTTCCAAAATACGATTCTTGTAAGTTATTTCGGTCCGGGTCGGTGCGTGGCTGAAACCGCGTAGTTTTCGTACTTTTGCCCGTACATGGCCCGCTACTTTCTGGATATCGCCTACGACGGAACCCGCTACCACGGCTGGCAACTGCAAGCCAATGCCCACAGCGTGCAGGCCGAACTGAACAAGGCACTGGCCACGCTGCTGCGGCAACCCACCGAAACGATGGGCAGCGGCCGCACCGATACGGGTGTGCACGCCACCCAGCAAATGGTGCACTTTGATATGGAGACCGGCATTGCGCCAGACCGGTTCTTGCATTCGCTGAACGCCTTGCTGCCGCCCGACATCACGGCAAATAGTATCTTTGCGGTAGCCCAAACCGCCCATGCCCGCTTCAATGCCGTGAGCCGTAGCTACGAATACCGGATTTGCCACCGCAAGAACCCTTTCCTGCAACATTTGTGTTACCGGTACAGTGTCCGGCCCGATGTGGCGCGCATGAACGCAGCGGCGCAACTGCTGCTGCAACACCAAGACTTTGAGTGTTTCAGCCGGGTACATACCGATGTGAAGAACTTCCGGTGCGTGATTACACGGGCTTTCTGGCAGCAGGAAGGCGATTTGCTGGTGTTCCACATCTCGGCCAACCGCTTTTTGCGCGGCATGGTGCGGGCCATTACCGGCACGCTGCTGGAAGTAGGGGAGGGGCGTATGGATGTTGCCGGTTTCGGGGCGGTTATCCAAAGTAAAGACCGCCGGAAAGCGGGCCGCGCCGTGCCGCCGCAAGGCTTGTTCCTGACGCACGTGGAGTATCCGTTCCTGCCCGGCACTCAAGGGTCTGAATGAAACGGAGGGGTTTGGCTCTTTCAGGAGATACTATTTCAGTCCATGGAAAACGTGCGCTTGCCATTCCGAGGCATGATGAATCGGGAAGCCAAACCTTGTCAGAGTCCCGAACTCTGACAAGGTTGACTGCAAGTGAAGGCCCGGTTCTCCCCTTGTCGGGATGACAAACCAATGGGTTTGGCCTTTTTAAAAGATACTATTTCCACAAGCTTTTTTGCTGCCCAGACACGGTTTCCGGGCGGTAAACGGTAAACAATACAATCCATGCAACTCGAAGAAAAAAGCGGACGAATTTTTGATCTGGTCATCCTGCGGCGGCTGTTTGCCTTTGCCAAGCCCTACCAAGGATACTTCGTCGTGCTGGTGGTACTTATTTTGTTGTCGGCGGCGGTGGCTCCGGCATTGCCGCTGCTGATCCAGTACACCATTGACCACTACATATTGCAGGCCGATTACCACGGCCTCACCCGCATGATGCTGGCCATGGTGGCATTGCTGGTGGTGCAGGCCGTTGTGCAATACACCAACACGTACCTGTCGGGCTGGCTCGGCCAGAACGTGATCCGCGACATCCGCACGCAACTCTACCGCCATCTGCTCGGCTTGCGGCTGAAATTCTACGACAACACGCCCATCGGACGGCTGGTGACGCGCACCATCTCGGACATAGAAACGCTGGCCGATGTGTTCAGCGAAGGCATCGCCGCCATCGCCGGTGATTTGCTGCAAATCGTCGTTATCCTGGCCATCATGTTCTACACCGACTGGCGGCTCACGCTGGTGAGCCTGTCCATTTTGCCCTTCATGTTCCTGGGCACGTATGTGTTCAAAGAGAAAATCAAGGAATCGTTCAATGAAGTGCGCACGGCCGTGGCCAACCTCAACTCATTCGTGCAGGAACACATCACGGGCATGGGCATCGTCCAGATTTTCAATAGCGAAGCGACTGAGTTAAGGAAATTTGAGGAAATAAACCGTGAGCACCGCCGCTCCAACCTGAAATCGGTGCTGTATTACTCCATTTATTTTCCGGTGGCCGAGGTCATTGCGGCGGGCTGCACGGGTTTGCTCGTGTGGTACGGGGCCAAAGGCGTGCTGGCCGAAGACATCACGCTGGGTACGCTGATTGCGTTCATCATGTACATATCCATGTTTTTCCGTCCGCTGCGCCAAATCGCCGACCGCTTCAACACCCTGCAAATGGGCATTGTCAGCACCGAGCGGATTGTGCGCCTGCTCGACAGCCACGAATTCATCCCCAACGACGGCAACTATAACCCCGGCGAGATTGCCGGAAACGTGGCCTTTGAAAACGTCTGGTTTGCCTACAACGAGGAGAATTACGTGCTCAAAGGCATTTCGTTTGAAGCCCGACAGGGCGAAACCGTGGCCCTGGTGGGAGCCACCGGAGCCGGCAAATCGTCGGTAATCAACCTGCTCAGCCGCTTTTACGACATCAACAACGGAACCATCCGCATTGACGGGCGAAACATCCTTGACTATGAACTCAACGGCCTGCGCCGCCAAATCAGCGTGGTCTTGCAGGATGTGTTCCTGTTTTCGGGCACTATCCTTGACAATATCACGCTGGGAAACCCCGATATCCCGTTTGAAAAGGTGGAGCAGGCGGCTAAACTCGTGGGGGCGCACCCGTTCATCGGGCGGCTGCCGGGCGGCTACCAGTACAATGTCATGGAACGCGGTGCCACGCTTTCGGTGGGCCAGCGGCAGTTGATTTCGTTTGTGCGGGCATTGGTGTATGACCCCAAAATCATCGTGCTCGACGAGGCGACCTCTTCGGTGGACAGCGAAACCGAAGAGATGATTGGAGATGCGATTCTCAAACTCATGAAAGGCCGCACCGCCATCGTGATTGCCCACCGCTTGAGCACCATCCAGAAAGCCGACCGCATTATTGTCATGGACAAGGGCGAGGTAAAGGAACAAGGCACCCACGAACAACTGCTTGCCCACGACGGCTACTACGCCCAACTCTACCGGATGCAATACAAGGATGTGGTGGCAAAATAGTATCTTTTGAAAAGCCCAAACCTGCCCCGCTAAATTTTTTGCGGGAATAATTTTTTATTCTACCTTTGCACTTCCTGAATTATACCGAAGTGGCGGAATTGGTAGACGCACACGTTTCAGGGGCGTGCGGGAGCAATCCTGTGCGGGTTCGAGTCCCGCCTTCGGTACCTTGTAAGGTGAAAGCCGGAAACTTTTCAAAAGCTTCCGGCTTTTTTATGTGGTTCTCAACCCTCATCACAAGTTAGCGGTATTGGCTGTTCAATTGTGATGCGATTAACCTTGGCTGTGTTTTTGTACTTTTTCCACTTGTAAATTCTCTTTGTTGCCCACACAAGTATGAGATTCCGCACCCGCCGAGCCTGTTTCCGAGGCAGCCCTCTCTGCTTTGTACTCCGCCTCCCGGTTTGTTTGAACCGGAAAACAAATGCTTTCCGCGTAAACGGCTTTCATTCGTGACTAATGCTTTGGTAAAGCAAAACCTTGCAAGACACCCACTGTCTTTTGTGATCCGAATTCGCCTCTTGGAATAGTTCAAAAAAATTGACCATAAGACATTGGGAATGTACAAAATAAAAATTGTCAGGTTTTTGTCCACAATAATTTCCGTCAAACCCCCCATTTATAATGCAACTTGCGTGTGTGCTGAATTCGGTTTCCAAATGTATTCCCTCCTGCAAAAAGTACGTTCAGCACACCGGAGTGGTATCCGATCCGATACGTGCAGTTTAACACCTCAATTTATTAGCATCGCCAAACCCGCGCATGAAAAAATTCTTGCTGACAATCACTCTCGTGATTATTTTCCTGCCGTTTTCAAGTTCGGCCCAGCCCCCTTACACAGGAACGTCTTTCATTGACCCCGACATTATCAAAGCCGACGACCCTACTGCCTTTGTGAAAGCGACCTATACAGGACGGGCAAACCGAGAGGTGTACGACCGAAGAACGGAAGAATGGACGACAATCAATGCCTTTCTGTTCAAAATCGTTTGGCCTGATGGGCTGATTACCGAGGCTCAAGTCAACCCGGAGTTTAACACAATGGCAGAGGCCAGCAGGGAGGTTCGTAAATATGGGCGGGTAGTTGGACAGTTGCCCGCTTGCCTGCGGAAAGACGTAAAGGCATTGTGGATTCACAAGGGAACCAAGCTTTTTGGCGGGGGGAACCACTCCATTGTTATCCATACCGGGCAAGGTATTCTGTATGAGAAAGACCGAGTATTGGAGGAAATTCTGTTTCATGAGGCATCTCATACCTCACTGGATGAAAGCCATGCTTCTGCCGAGCAATGGACGGCCGCCCAACGCAGCGACAATGCGTTTGTATCCACTTATGCGCAAGAAAATCCGGAACGGGAAGATGTTGCCGAGAGCTTTTTGTGCTGGTATGCCGTCCGGCAATGCAACCGGCGCATTTCCCAAGAGAATTACGACAAAATCATGCAAGCCATTGCCCACCGCATCGAGTACTTCGATAAGCAGCAATTCGATTTGAACCCTCTGTGCATAGAATAAATGCCTGCTGCCAGCTATAAATTATTGGGTTTGCCAATCCAGCACCAACCACTGTACGCTTTACATTTGTCCACTTACTAAACCGTTTGTTTTTTATGAGAATACCACGTACGTCTATCAATAGCTTTATAAGGTTGACGGCTCTGAGTTTGACACTGATATGTGTAGGACTTCAGGCTATGTCTCAATCCAATACTACCAAAACGCTTCAATATAAGCAACTGTTTCCAAGAAATCAGACTTATGAATATCAGGTGCTCAAGGCTATTGATTTCAACCCCAGTCCAACCCTTGCTAACGTTAATCTAAACGAAACTCCTAAATCTTTTTCAGAATTAAACGACTTGGAGAAAGCTTTTGGCGATTTGGCCCTGTTGGCAGTTGAATTATATGCGGCTGAATTTGACCCAAACGCTGATTCGCAAAAATTGATAAGAGACATTGGCAATAGGAATATGCCCTATTACAAGCCTAAAATAACTTACATATTAGGGCTGCTGGTTTTGAATGTGGTTGCAGGTAAAGGTAGCGATGCTCCGACTCTGGCCTTAAAAGGATGGGCTACTGATACATACAGGAGCATAAAAATAAGGTCGGCCCGATCCGTTTTGGACGAATACGAGAAATGGAAGGCAGACCCTTGCGGTTACAAAGCCGACGGCTACAAGGCACCACCGGACTGTGCCCTGAAAGACAAAAATTACGCGGAGTGGTTTGGCGGAAAAAAACCACCTGAGGAAATTATTGGCAAGGCGGGACTCAAGTCAGTGCTTGCCGGTAATGTAGATGCCGTCACCTCCACAATGGCTTTGGGTGTGACCACTGTATCGGTAGCCGTAGCTTCCTCTATGGTCCAAAGTGGATTGGGGGTTTTGACACCTTTATTGGTAGAAGGCGCTACCAAGATTCTACCTACTTCGCTATACGCAGCCTTTGGTGGAAGTGGCGCTGCGGGTATCGGAAGTGTGAGCTGGGCGGGAGTGGTTGCGGCACCAGTTGCTGCAATTGTAATGGCTGTGGTGGTAGGCACTATGGAAGGGTTTAAAGTGGTTGAAGCAACCAAAATAGAGCCGATGCTGAAAATGAAGTTGGGTGCAGCCATGGTTGAATACATTGATATTTCCAATGCGTTGATGGATGACAACGCCAGAAGTATGTTCATTTGGGCTTTTCAAGAAGCAGCACTTAAAGGGTTTCAGCTTACAAATCCAAAAATGAATGGTGAGGTTCGCTTTTACTGCCAGGCAGGATATGTGTCCAAGTTCAAGCTGAGCTATACAGTTGGTGGCAAACCGATCAACTTAGAAACATCGGACCTCACTGTAGGAAATGAGCAGTATTTTTCGATACCTCATGATGCAAAGAATATTCGTGTACAAGGTTTTTATGCGGCAGCCGGTTGGAAAGAAATCTTTAATCAAACCTTGGTGCAGCCCACATACATTTGTTATACATCCTACGGGACTGTATTTGAACCCAAGTACAAAAACGACTGTCCGGAGGTAGGCAGCATGGTGGCCAAAAAAAATGAACTTACCCTTACACATGGGGGTGGATATGTGGCACGCTTAAAAGTCACGTACATTCAAAATGGTCAGACAATTACGCTTATTGATAACAATGGCTTGACGGCAGGTTGGCGTAAGGTCTTCACAATTCCTCAGGGGGCATCAAACGTAAATGTACAAGGGTGGAGTGCCACAGGTCTGGCATGGGAGCCATGGAAACAGGCCGTCAACAAAACTTGGCCTAATCCACCGAACGAATGTTTGAAAATTTATGGTACTACACTGGATCCCAAGTGGAACAATGAATGCAATTAGTGTTCCGGCAGTTTGATTTTAGCGATTTGTTTTGTTATTTAAATGTCTGACTTTCAAAGGCTTGCAAGGAATTTAATGCATTAAATTAAGTATTTGAAATATTAAAAATCCATTAGAACCCAAAAAAATGACATATCCCATTTTGAAACACTGTGCCAATATCATAGCATTCGTCCTGCTGTTGCTGGGCAAATCGTACGGGCAGACTAACCTTGATCAAGTAAAAGAAATAACCACTGCGGATGCCGCTAGTAAGCTGTTGCAGCCAGTCGGCGGTTCTTGGGAAGGTTCTCTAATCAATTTCCATACTTGGAAAAACGCAGGTGTCAATGCCATTGATATTGGCTTTGGCGCAAATGGTAGTATGTGGCGTGTGGATGTAAGTGGTGCTATCTTTCGGTTTTTGAATGACAGATGGCAACCAGTGCCCGGCGTTGCCGCCCGAATTGCCGTTGATCCGTCCGGTGCAGCATGGGTTGTCAACAAAGTAGGTGAGATTTATAAATTTAATCTTGCCACAAATGCATGGAATATAATGCCCGGTAATGCGATGGACATTGGCATAGGCGCTGATGGAAGTGTATGGGTTGTGGGAAAACAGGGGGAGATACTTAAGTTGGTAAATAACAGTTGGACAAAGTTTCCGGGAGTAGCAACCCGAATTGCTGTCGATAACAAAGGTTTGGCTTGGATTGTCAATCCCGCCCGAGAAATTTACCAATACAATGGAAGTGGTTTTATAAAAGTTCAGGGTCAGGCTCAGGACATCGGTATCGGTAATAATGCAATATACATAGTAGGGAATGATGGATATGCCTACGCTTGGAGTAACGGATGGGGGCGTTTGGCTGGGCTAGCTGGCATCCCATTGCAAAGTATAGCGGTTGATAAGACAGGACTTCCTTGGGGAATTACCAAAGAGGGAATCCTGTACCAACCCCAACCACCGGCAATAGATGATTCGGCACCAGTGGTTTATGAAACAAAATCAGTGCCTTTGATTGGAGATGAGCCTGAGTTATCTGGCAAAGACATTACAATTACTCAGAGCGGTGGCTACGTGGCCTCTGTGAAATTGACTTATATTCTGAATGGCAACTTAGTAACAAGTATTGATCAGAATGGATTGCCTGCAGGTTGGCGCAAGGCTTTTACCATTCCCGGATATGCGACTCAAGTCAAACTATTGATTAGGGCCGCAACCGGTGTCGTATGGGATCCGTGGAGAACGGTTGTTGATCAGACGTGGGAAAAACCTACAGAGGTATGCGTAAAAGTGTTTGGCACAACACTCGCCCCAAGTTCGAATAATGGGTGCAATTAAATTAGAATTGTTACGTGCTGATAATCAATAATCTAGATTTTTTTTAACAAAATCAAATCCTAAAAATAGTATCCCTGCCTGTCCCGCCACGGCGGATAAACCGGCAGGCAGGTTTTCAAAACGCAAAACCCCGTATTGTCAAAGCAGACAGAGAACGTATACTGCATGGATGAAATTCGGTTGAAGTAAGTTTTCAACTGCCTGATTATCAATTTACAGCAATTCTATTGAACACCTCAACAAAAAAACAAACCATGAAAAAAGAGTTTTTAATGATTGCTGCTTTCACGCTTTTGGTGGTTTCCTGTCATCAATTGCAAACCTCTGATGTTAAAAGTAGCACAAACAGCCAAGGGGAGGTGAAAGTTGTGGGGGACGATAAAGACACCAAGGGCTGTGTTGGCTCTGCGGGTTACAGGTGGTCTGTTGCGAAAAACAAATGCATCAGGGTTTGGGAGGAAGGAACCAGATTCGAGCAGTATCAAGCGGTAAAGACAAACGGCCGCCCTAAAGTTGCCTATATTGTTCTCTCGGACGACAAGTCTAAGGCGGAACTGATTTTTGACGATTCGGACAAGATTTTTTTATTATCAAAAGCCAAGGTTACCAGTGGAGATAACAAGCCGGTTTACTACCAAAATGAAGAATATGAACTGGAAATTCGGTTTCGACAGAACGCTTTTTGGATAACGCGTGAAAACAAAGACATCTATTTCAATGAATATTCGGAGAAAGATGGTTTCAATACAAAACTGTAGGTTTTTTTGAAAAATGCAATTTTTGCCACACGATAATCAAGGTGATGGCCATATTCAACTCGCGCAGGGTATTCGCCAAGTTCACGCAGAGCCAAGCCAAAGTGGCGGCAGCGCAACAAGAACAAACAACCGCTTCCGCACCCGTGGAAGCGGTTGTTTTATTTTCGGTCTTGCAAGGGTTGGCCTGTGGACAAACGGAAATACTTGGTGCGGAAATAGTATCTTTCAAAAAGCCGAAACCTGACAGTAACAGCGAGTCGGAGGGGTTTTGTCATGAAAACTCTTCCGACTCGCCTTTCCATTCTGCCCGGAATCGCGTAAATTCGCCACAAGGCCATGAAAGTGAAATACACCAATCCGTTCACGGACTCCGGATTCGGGAAAATCTTCGGTCAAGAAACCGGCAAACCAGTTTCGCTTGATTTCCTGAACGCCCTTTTGCCCCGCCAAAACACGATTGTCGGCCTCTCTTGCAACAATACGGAGCAGTTGGGCCAAATCACCGGCACGGAACCGCCGGTGCGGAAATTTGCGTTCCAGCCGTGAGACAGGTAAAAGAATATCCTTGAAAACAGTATCTTTCCGAAAGGCAAAACCCAAAACTTTTTTTGTGCCGATAACCGAAAATACCCTTGAAATTTCCGATTCGAAAGTGCAGCCAACCCAACTGAACCGATATTTTCGCCCCGCAACCGTGAAGAAATACTATCTTTTCAAATTCGCAAACCCGGCCATTTACCGCGTACTTGTGCTGTTTGCCCTCAATGCCAGCTTGGCGCAGGCGCAGCAGGTGCAATGGGCCTCACGCGTAATCGGGTTCTCGTCCGAACTGGTTTCGGCCAAGACACCCCGGCAATACGGTGCGCAGCAAGTGCTGGGCAAGCCAAGCAAGCTGCCCAACATCGGCAGTTCGCCGTGCGCTTGGTCGCCGTCCACGGAAATGACCGGTTCTGAGGAATGGATCAAGGTGGGCTATGCCAAGCCCGTAAAAATCAAGCAGGTTGCCGTGGCCGAAAACTTCAATGGCGGCTGCATTACGCGCATTTACGGCTACGATGCTGCCGACAAGGAATACCTGATTTACAAAAACACCAAGGATACCGTGTATGTGCCGGGGCGGATGCTGAACATTGCCCTCAAGGAAACTTCGTTTGCCGTGGCCGCGCTGAAAATAATGCTGGACACGCGCCGCATCAGCGGCTGGAACCAGATTGATGCCATCGGCATTTCCAAGACCGCCGAACCAATCCGCGCGTTGGTAAACCTGAGTCCGGATGCCCCCAAGAATCTGGAAAAGCAGAACGTGGGGCGGGGCGTGAACACGCAGTTTGAGGAAATATGCCCGGTAATTACGCCCGACGGCAAAACGCTGTATTTCACCCGCCCCGAACAACCCGACAACCAGGATGTGTTTTATGCCGAAGCCGATGCGGCCGGCAACTTTACGGCCGCCCGCCGGATGCCCAGCCCGATAAACACGCCCGAACACAATTCGTCGTTTTCCATCACGCCCGACGGCAACACCATGCTGCTCAACAACATATACCAGCGCGATAAACCCGACACGTCGCGCATCAAACTCTACAAGGGGCTTTCCATGACGCGGCGGAACGGGAAAAACTGGGGGTTTCCTGAGCCGGTGCAGATACAGAAATACTACAACGACAATGACTTTGCCGAATTTTCATTGGCGCAGAATGGCCGGGTGTTGGTGATGACCGCCCAGCGTGAGGATTCGCACGGCTCCAAAGACTTGTACGTCTCGTTCCTGCAAGCGGGCAATGCATGGAGCGAACCCCGGAACATGGGCGCGGTGGTCAACACAGCCGATGGCGAAACCTCGCCCTTCATCGCCTCCGACGGCGTGACGATGTATTACTCCACGCCCGGACTGAGCGGCTACGGCAGCATGGACATTTTTGCGACGCGCCGCCTCGACGACACATGGACAAACTGGAGCGAACCGCAAAACCTGGGGCCAGCCATCAACACCGATGCGTGGGACGGCTATTTTACGTTGCCCGCCTCGGGCGAGTACGCCTATTTTGTCTCGGCCAAAAACTCGTTTGGCGGCAATGACATTTTCCGGACCCGGCTGCCCAAGGAAATCCAGCCCGAACCGGTGGCGTTGGTGTATGGCAATATTTACGATGCGCAGGACAAAAAGCCGCTGGCCGCCGACATCCAGTACGAAGCCCGCTCCAAGGCCAAGGAAAGCGGCAAGGCTTCGGCGGATAAAGCCACCGGCGAGTACAAGATTGTGCTGCCCCTCAGGCGCAATTACCTGCTGTCGGTGCAGGTGGCGGGCTACGCATTGGGAACCGAAGAACTGAAACTGGAAAAGGATTCGAGCTACCGCGAAATCCGTAAGGATGTGTACCTCAACCCTTTGACCGCTTCCACGAAACCCGAACCGCAACCCGCAAAATTAGACGTGACCAAACTGGCGGTGGGCGAAGCCGTGCGGCTGAACAGCATCATGTTTGAGCAGGGGAAATATGACCTGCTGGAGCCATCGTTTGCCGAACTGAACCGCGTGGCTGAAATCATGAAGGAAAACCCGAACATGGCAATCCGGCTGGAAGGCCACACCGACAACCAGGGCGATTTCATGCTCAACATTGAACTCTCGAAAAACCGCGTGGCGGGCGTGAAAAAATACCTCGAATCCAAGGGCATCGCCCCGGAACGAATCGAAATCAAGGCGTATGGCGGCACCCAGCCCATTGCCAGCAATGCCTCGGAGCCCAACCGCAAGCAAAACCGCCGCGTGGAATTTGTGATTCTGAAGAAGTGAGTTTCAGGTGCGAGGTCTGGCAAAATAGTATGTTTTGAAAACGCCAAACCCGCCTCTTTTTAAATCCGGGGGAGGACAATCGAAGTGGTTTCGGAGTCCTGCACGCGCGTTGCCCAAAGCCGAAATAACCGCAACGGGCTTCGCTTGTCCAGACGTTGAGCGTAATGCTGTAACGATCCTGCAAACACCAACAAACATAATTTTGCCGACCTCAGCCAATGAAAGACTTGTTTCCATTTTATTCCATCGGACATTTCATTAACCAACCAACAAACCAAACTGAATTTGAAATCATGCGGTTTGATGAGATGGAGGAGCCTAATGTGGACGATCTCCACAAACACACATTTTACGAAATCCTATGGAATGAAAAAGGCATAAGTAAACAGACCATTGATTACAAAGAATATGAAGTATTACCCAATAGTTTGTTTTTTATTTCACCAAATCAAGTACATCAATTTGAGGAATGGAAACCTTTAAAAGGCGGTACAATCTTGTTTACTGAGGATTTCTTTTTATTGAACCACAATAATAAGGACAGACTTTTTGAGTTAAGTTTTTTGGACAATTTTTACGCAAATCCGGGAATCCAACTGAATAAGAAAGATTTTATTGATATCAAACAAACTATTCATCTTATTGCCGAGGAACAAAAACGCAAAGACAAAAGTCAAACCATAACTCAATCTTTGCTTCATGTTTTATTAGAACAGGTTCAGCGTTGTATAGACACCGATACTGAAAAACCAATTTCAAAAAAATATCTTGTTATTTTCAAGCAGTTTAAAAACCTGTTGGATAAGTATTTTGCTGAAAATAAAACCGCTAATTTTTTTGCGGAACAATTGCATATCACGGCACATCATTTGAACCTGGTTACAAAAAATGTGACGGGTAAAACCGCAAGTGAAGTTATCAGAGCAAGAAGCATTTTGGAAGCAAAACGCCTTTTGACATTTACAGACCATACCGTGTTTGAAATTGCATACCAGTTAAATTATACAGACAGTTCATACTTTGCAAAGACTTTTAAAGCCGAAACAAAACAATCGCCAATAGCCTTTAAAAAAGAAATGTCCGAAAAGTACCGAACAAGGCAGGTTTGATGATAACATCGAAACAACGACTTGAAATACCTTTGCATTGTCAATAATGGCGAAAAATTAAAAAAAACGACAATGACAGAAGTACAAATTCAAAGTTCCGTTGAGGAAATTGTATCACTTGCCTTATCAGGTAAGGGAGCAGAAGCTTGGGAAAAATTTTACCATCCGGATGTGGAAAAAACTGATTTGGATGGTGTAAGTATTAAGTCGAAGGAAAAAGTTCTGGAAGCAAATCATTTGCTACTTAACAACATTGCCGAAGTAAGAACCTACGCACACGGAGGCAGTTTGGTAAAGGGCTACCGCAGTTTTACCGTTTGGGATGTAGATTTTGATGTGAAAGGTTTGGGAACAATAAAAACTACCGAGATTTGCATTCAAGATTGGCAGGATGGTAAAATTATTAAGGAACGTTTCTTCGCTTGAATGAAATTGCCATGGCACAAAAAATTTGGTTTATAACAGGAATATCAAGCGGATTGGGCAAAGCACTTGCCCAATCCGTAATTTCACAGGGCGACTTTGTGATTGGTACGTTTCGTAGTCAAACACAGGTAGAAGCTTTCAACAATGAGCATAAATGTAATGCATTTGCATTGACCTTGGACATTACAAAATCTATTGAAATAGAGAAAGCCGTTAAAATTGTCAAAGAAAGATTTGGTAAAATTGACATGCTTGTAAATAACGCCGGGTTTGGTTTTGCAGGTGCCATTGAAGAAACAAGTATAACAGAAACAAAGAAAATTAAAGACCAATATTGCCTACAGCCTTATTGATTATGCTTTTCTTGTTCGTCGATAAATGATATACCAAGTCCAAAGTACAAATGAAAAAAATGACAATAATGTCGCTTGACTTTTTTTCTCGTTTATAACTTTTGAAATGTCAAATAGAGTATGCCCATCTTTGTCAATGTGATATATGTCAATCCGTTTACCCCAACCTAAAATTGTCTGCCACTGGTGTCGAGTGTATAATATGATTGTGTCACCAATCAGTATTTTTTGTTGTAAGTCTACAAAATCATCTTTGTATGTGTCAGGCAGCCGAAATTCTTCATTAAAATCGCTCAGACTGATTTTTAAAGGATAGTATTTGTAATGTCGTTTTGTGCCTTGTTCAAATTTAATAGTAATTTCAGTTACACGTCCTGTGTTTTTCACAAGAGAGCTTGTATCAAGGCTAATGAGCATAAGGTGTCCAACTATACCCCAGGTGAAAAATATTGCTAATCCTGGTATTAGGTATTTATATAAAAATAGCTCTTTGTCTCCAAAGTCACTCCAAAGTGTTTTTAACCAATTTCTCATTAATTGTAGTCTATCAGTTCAAGGTTTCAGGCAACATCCCAAGCAACATCCATAGATACGCAATCCGTTGCGCCTATTTACGCTTTAAGCCGAATACACTCAGAACGGTGGATTTCAGACCGGAAAGTGGCTTTTCGATTAAGTATATCAACTATTCAAGATGCCTTCAATCCGGGGTTAGACGTTTGCTATCGGGCTTCTCGGGTGGGTTTGGCACTTTTGAAACATACTATTTTTGCGGCTGGCCGGTGGCAAGGGCTCGGGTCAGGATTTCGCTCCGAAATGTGCGCAAATTTACTTGTCAGTAATAACACCAAAAAGAGGCAAATATTTCTTTGATAATAAGAAAAGAACAATTGCTATTAGGCAAAAAACAGACTCAATGGTAATCCATTGTGTGCCGAATACTCCCAGTGGTCCGTCTGAAACAATTGTTATCAATCTTGATGTAGCATAAGCACCCCAAAACAACGACAGAAACAACAATCCCTTATGATAATCCTTGAGTAAGAGATATACCAACTGAATGGTTATTACCAGACCAACTCCGCCATAAATACCTCTTATAGAACTTATTGCATCGGTGTTGGGTAAAGCTATTGACACCATGTCCATTGTCGCTTGCGGACTGAAAAGAGATAGCAGGGCTACATAACCCAAACTGAAAGCCGAGAATCCTATAAAGATTTGGCTGCTGATTTTTACCTTTCTTTGTGCATTCATTGTGCATTCATTTTTGTGATTTTAAAATTTGATGGCACAAAGTTGCGATGCTTCGCTAAATAAAACCTTGATTGAAATCAAGATTTTTTAAGCCGGGACAAAGTTTCAGGACTCATCCTTAAATAATTAGCAATATGTCTATTTGGTATTTCCTGAAAAAGTTGCGGGCTTCTCTTTAAAACCCTTTCATATCTTTCTTTCGGCGAATTCGTCAAAATGTCAATTTCTCGTTCTATTTGTTGGACTACCAAATTTTCTAAAATTTTCGTCCACAAATTTTTGTTGGTTTCAGATTCTAAGAACTTGTCGAATTGTGGTTTAGTGACAACTTTTATCACGGTCTTTTTAATCGCTTGTATAAATATGTCGGATGGTTTACCGGTCAAAAACGAGTCCAACGAAACGATTAAATTTCCCTTGTAACCAAACCGAATGATTTGCTCTTCATAATCGTCTAAAACAAAAACCCTCAAACTTCCGCTTTCCACATAATACACGTTTGTGTCAATGTTACCTTTCACTTTCAGAAATTCGTTTCTGTCGATGGTTATGGTTTTGTCTGAAAGTTCAACGATTTCTTTCATTGACTGTTGTGTCGTGAGGTTCGGTATGCTTGCCGCCAATATCTGTATTTACGCAACGATTTACGCCTGTACCCCCAAAGCGGAAATGAATCATAAGCTACGCCTGATATTTTGCTTCAGGCATAATATACGCTCATGTGAAGCCCAAGGCGGGTTTGGGCTTTTCAAGACATACTATTTTTGCGGCTGGCCGGTGGCAAGGGTGCGGGTCAGGCTTGTGTTCTAAAGTGCATGCAAGTTTTCTTTTCGGTGGTAATGCCGAAAAGGGGCAGTAATGACAGATATTTGTCTGCTGGGGCCGAAGCCGAACAGCATTGAGGATATTCATTGTTATTCCATCAATCCGGCCCACACAAAACCCAATGCTGGGCATTCATGTTGGACTCTTGTCTGTGTGTAGATTTGTCAGTCAGTCCCAAAACTCAGTCTTAACTCCCTTGATTACATAAAATCTCCTGAAGTATTTTGTGTTTGATTCGTCTTTCGTTACATCCTCAATTAATTCTTGAATTTCTTGCGCAGTATACTGAGTGTTATAGCATTTCGCGGCCTCCAACATTTTTTGTTCATCTTCGGCTGAATAATTAAGTTTCAAATTGATGTACTGTTTATCCACATAGCCATTGATGTGTCCTTCAGTTGCATCTTCCTCGATGTCTGCGGGAAAATACAGAGGATACTTGTTCACCCACCCTTCCCTCAATGACAATTCCGTCACGATTGCTCCAGTAACAATGTGTTCGGAATGTCCATATTCTCCATCAGGTCCGAATGTTATCAGTATGTCCGGGTTAAGTTTTTGAATGTGCGTTTTAAGTTCCTCCATCATTTTCTTACGGCCATTCAGGTATGGACGGACTCCGAATTTAGTGTCGAGCCTGTCAATGTGCAAGTAGATTGGTGGATTGATTCCTAATTTCCCGCAAGCACAGATTGTCTCTTTTTGCCGAAGAATACCTAATGAATCGCCTGGTGGAATTTTTGTCACCCTTGTTCCGTCTTTTCCATCCGTAGCTATAATTACATAAACTTTGTGTCCCAGTCTTGCGTATTTGGCAAGCACAGAGCCAATCATATTCTCATCGTCTGGGTGGGGGAAAACACTAAGAATGGTTTTGCTTTTCACCTGTCCGTTGACGGAATCAATTGAAGCCAGACAGCACATCACAAATAGTATGATCAATCTCATAACTCTATAGTTCATGGATTATTCTGGTGCCAGTGTTCACTTGTGCTCCAAGAAGACGGAGGTTTGGCACTTTCGAAACATACTATTTTTGCGGCTGGCCGGTGGCTTGCTGCGACTGCTGCATCGGGTTTTTGGGTCGGGCGTTCTGCTGTTTGAACAACTCGAAGCGGCTGGCGGTTGGCTGGCGCGGGAAATAGTTGTTTTCCGTGTCAATGTCGGCGGTTTGCAGGTATGGATCCAGCGTAAATTGCTTCACGGGCTTTTCGGTGAAAACCACCTTTGAGATTTCCTTGGCGTTCAGCCGCCAGATTTCCGCCGGGTAGGTTTCGGTCTTTTCCGTGCCGTCCTCAAACTCCATTTTCACAATCAATGGCATCATCAGGCCGCCGTTATTTTTGAATTTGAGCGTGTAGAAATGCAGGCCCGAATCCAAAATTTTCTTCTCGTCCGGAGTCAGGTTTTTGTAATACGCGTCAAACTGCGCCTTGTCGTCGGCGGTGACTTGGTACGGATCGTAACTGTTGTAAAAATCCTTCAGGTCAGGGCTTTGATCCACGGCCGTGGTCTTGATTTGTTCGGCGTTGCGCTGCTGGCTCAGGGTTTTGGGTTTCCTGCCGGTTTCGGCTTTGGCCAGCGGCTTGGCGAGGTCGGGGTTTTTGCCATCAATTTTATAGTATTTCACGTCTTCCAGCGCGATCTCTACTGGGTCAACGCCATAAAACCAGCCGCGCCAGAACCAATCCAAGTCCACGCCCGAGGCATCTTCCATGGTGCGGAAAAAGTCGGCGGGCTGCGGGTGCTTGAATGCCCAGCGGCGGGCGTATTCCTTGAATGCATAGTCGAACAGTTCGCGTCCCAGAATCGTCTCGCGCAGGATGTTCAGGGCGGTGGCGGGCTTGGCGTAGGCATTGTTGCCGAACTGCAATATCTGTTCGGAGTTGGTCATGATCGGCACCAGCGTGGCCTTGTCGCTTTTCATGTAGGGCACAATCTTGTACGGCTCGCCCATTTCCGACGGGAAATCGCGTTCCCATTCCTGCTCGGCCAGGTATTGGCAAAACGTGTTCAGCCCCTCGTCCATCCAGCTCCACTGCCGCTCATCTGAATTGACGATCATCGGGAAGAAA
>JANPIL010000130.1:0-2822 GCA_031424975.1 Sphingobacteriales bacterium | reverse complement strand
GGCAATCGGAATCGAAAATGATGAACCAGTCGCCGGTGGCGCGTTCAAAACCGAAGTTGCGGGCAAAGCCTTGTCCGCCATTTTCCTTGCGAAAATACTTGACATCCAATTGATTGGAGAATGATTGGACGACGGTTTCGGCATCGTTCACCGAGCCGTCTTCAATCACCAGCACTTCAAAGTTTGTGTACGTTTGTCGCGTGAGCGAACCGAGCAGTTCCCGGATTTCATCAGGGCGGTTATAGAGCGGAATGATGATGGAATATTTTCTCAAGTCGGATCGGAAGTTTTTACTGGCCGTAAAAGTAGGGAGGTTTGGCCCCCGCTGAAGACGGGGCTTTCAGCTTTCCGGGAGATACTATTTTGGCCCCGACCCTGGCGGAAATCAATACGCCCCCAAGTACTTGCGTGTGCCCCACTCAATTGTCGCCAGCAGCAGCAGCGCGAAAAACAGCCATTTCAAATTAATCATTTCCAGCGTTTCCTCGCGGCTCTGTACGCGGGTGGGCGGCGGGTTTTCGGCGAGTTGCTTGGCCAACTCACTGATTTGGTTGGGGTTATAGAATTTGCCCTTTGTCTGCGCGGCAAGTTTGCGCAATAAATCGTGGTTGGCGGTGGTGCTGAGGGCTTCGAGTTGCTGGTCGCGCACCACAAACTCGCCGCTTGCCTGCTCGGTTTTGCCTTTCAGTTGCGCCGAAGCCTTGTACCGGTACACGCCTTTGGACAGGCTGCTGAGTTCGAACCGCGAATTGCCCTCAGCGGTGGTGAAACTGTACGGCGTGGCTTTGTTTGCGGAGTTAATAATCTGCAAGTCAATCTTTTGTCCGTACACCCGTTCGTAAATATCATTGTACACTTCCGCTTCAAACACCACGGGCTCGGTGTCCAGAAACTCATCGCTGACCGGATACACGCGCAGTTTCCGCTTGTCCTCCTTCGACGATAGGAACTGCACCAGCTTGCCAACCAGTTCATCTACCGCCGTTTGGCTTTCGGTCAGGTTGTATTCCTCCAGCCGCCATTCCCACAAGCCTTCGCCCAGCAATACGGCCGTTTTTCGCGATTTTTCGGTGTTCACAACCAGCAGCGGCTTGTTGGTGACCACGCTGCCAACCCGCTGGTAAAGAATCACTTCGGAAGCCGGACCCAGCCGGAAATCGGCGAAGGGAACCGTTACGGGCGGCATTTTTTGCAGCAGGGCGGCATTATTTTCTTCAAACTTGAAAAACGAAAATCCGGCATTGAACGATGGGAAAACCTGGTCGGTTTGGAAGCCGCGCGGCATCACTTTTACCGCGCTGTTGGCATTGTTGAACTGCGGCACGTTGGACTGGCTGCCCAGCACAAACCAAACCGACGATTGCTGATCCAGAAATTTCTTTGCCAACGCGTAGCCAATGCCTTGGTTGTCAGGTATCTGATGCAGAATCACCAAATCATATTTTGCTTCTTTTGGCGTTCCTTGCCCGGCAATTACGATTTCAAGCCCGTAGTTTTCGTTTTTGTCCAGCGCACTTTTTATCGCCTTGATGTCGGGGTGCGGCGCGGCGGCCAGCAGCAATATTTTCTCCTTGCCGTCAATCACCTCAATGTAAGCGTCGCGCTGGTTGTTTTGCAGCGTGAATTCGCCGGGCTGGGCGGCCACTTCCACCGTATAATGCTGGATTCCCTTGCTGTTGGCGGTGGCCAGAAAACTAACTTCCTGAATGTCAGCTTCTTTTTTGATGTTCACGGTTTTGGTAGCCAGTGTTTTTCCATTCTGTTTCAGGCTCACGCTCACCACTTTCCCGGCGTAGCCATTGCCGTGCAGTTCGGCCACAATCGGGAATTGGTTGCCCAGATACGTCAGCTTATTGAAGTACAGTGTTTTCACATTCAAGTCGCGGCGCGGAACCGTGTCGCCCGTGCCAACCGGATACACCGGGAAGTTGTACGGCTGGTATTCGGGCGAGATGCCTTGGTTGTAAATGCCATCCGAAAGCAGCACCACGCCCGCCAGGTTGCGGTTCTCATAATTGCTTTGCACCGTGGTGAGCAGTTGGCTCAGGTTGGTGGCGGTTTCGGTGAATTGCTTGGAAGTCAGTTGGTCTGGCTCAATATTTTTATTCAGCAACTGGATTTCCACGTTCACATTCTTGTCTTTCAACTGGCTGGCGAGTTGGGTGATTTGTTGCAGGTTTTTGTTCAGCAGAACCGAATCGCCGGTCAGTGTCATGGATTGCGAATTGTCCACGGCCAATACAATCGTCGGCTTTTCAAACGAGCGGATCAGTTGCCGAACCAGCGGGCCAAGCAGCAGGAAACACAGCAACCCGACCAGCAGGAAACGGCACGCCGCCAACGCCCAATTGAGTTTTTGGCTCCAAACCGGCTTCTTTTGGTACAGCAAAAACGCGTACAAGGCTCCCGCCGCCAAGCACAGCAAGATAAACCAGGGCGAAGCGGAAGTGGTGAGTTGGAAACTGTTCAAAGGCGGATTGTTAAGGATGATGGCCGGCTGGAGTGCCTCGGTAAATTAACCCAAAATTCGCGCAAATCATTTTCCGGCCCGCGAAAAAACACGAAAACCGGCCGGTTCATGAAAATAGTATCTTTCGGAAAGGCCAAACCCGCCCGTTGGCGGCGGCGCGCGAGGTACGGAAAACAAGCCATTCCGATAAAAAATGTTATGCTTGCATACTGTTTTCTAAGAAAAAAATCCTATTTTTGAACGGTAATCTTAAATTTAGCCGAAGTGCGGCGCAACGACCCGGATTCAGGACAAACGAAAAAGCCTGTCCGGCGGGACAGGCTTTCGGGAAGTGGTGATGGACGGAATCGAA
>JANPIL010000129.1:0-8530 GCA_031424975.1 Sphingobacteriales bacterium | reverse complement strand
TGACCCTCTTTTGAATCCACGCAGATGCGGCCGTGCAGTTTTTCAACGGCTTCCTTGACAATGTAAAGGCCCATGCCCGAACCGGCCGAGGTTTCGGTGGCCCGGAAAAACATCTTGTAAATATCGTCCACGTATTCGGCGGCGATGCCAATGCCATTGTCGCGGATACGGATTTCCGCACTTTCGGCGGCCATGCGCACTTCAATGTCTACGTATTTGTGGGCTTCGGGTTTTTGCTGGTACTTTATTGCGTTGGAAATCAAGTTGTTGAGAATCACGCGCATCCTGAATTCATCGCTGACGAAGCTTGTGGGCTGATGCACTTTAACATCAAACTCAATCTGCGCCGTATTCGGATGGAAGTGGAAAGATTCGATAATCTCGTTGACCAGACTGTTGAAGTCAATTTCGGTCAGATTTTCCTGATAGCGGGTGTTTTTGTAGTAATCAATAATATTCTGGATGAAGGTTTCGAGTTGCTTGACGCTCCTCTCAATCAGCGACAGGTAGTAGGCGGTTTCGTGTTCCTCGCCTTCCATGCGTGCCACTTCCACAATGCCCATGATTGAAGCCAGTGGGGCCTTCAAATCGTGGGAGGCACTGTACACGAAGCGGTTGAGTTCCTCGTTGGCGCGCACCAAGTCGGCGTTTGTTTTTTCAAGTTCGGCATTTTTGGTTTTCAACGTCTGGCGCGTCCGGTACATTTCGCAGGCATTGTCAATGGTCATGCGCAAATCATCTTCGTCCCACGGTTTGCGCACATACCTGAATACTTGGCCCCGGTTGATGGCATCAATGACCGATTCTATGTTGGCGTAGCCCGTAAGCAGGATGCGAATGGGTTCGGGGTGTTCTTCGAGCAGCCTTTCAAAAAGTTCCACGCCGCTCATTTCCGGCATCCGCTGGTCGGCGATGATGATATGCACGGAATGTTGGCGCAGTATTTCCAAGGCTTCTTTTCCCGAAAGGGCCGTGAGAATATCATATTCCAACCGGAAACCCGCCTTGAACATGGCCAAGTTGTTGGGCTCGTCGTCTACGTACAGTATCCGTATTTTCTCTTGCTCCATTGTGCGTTCTGCTGTCGGACTCATTGGGTTTTGATTCTTGCTGTTTTATTACACTACAAAGCCTACCCGGTGGCAGGGCAGGCTTCAGATTCGGGTGATTTTGCCGTCCATGTCCTTGGCTGGCAGATTTCGCAATATAGTGTTTTTTTCAGGACATTTCCTTTTTTCACCGCCAATCCGGAGCCGCCCAAAGGTTGCGCCGCCAAAATAGTATGTTTCCAAAGCACCAAACCCGCCCGTTTCGGTCGTGGCTATGCCAGAATTGCCGGTTCGCCTGCGTAGGTGAGTGGCATTGTAAGCACGAATTGTGTTCCCATGCCTTCTTCAGACTCTACCTGCAATCGGCCCTTGTGCGCCTCCACGATGCCAAACACAATGGAAAGCCCCAAACCCGTGCCCTCGCCAATTTGCTTGGTGGTGAAAAACGGGTCGAATATCCTGCTTTTCGTTTCCTCGGCCATGCCAACGCCATTGTCCTTGATGCAAATCACCGCTTCCTCCCCGGATTGCCGGGTGGTGATGCTGATTATGCCTTCGCCGCTCGCTTTGTTGCCGAGTTGGATGGCCTGAACCGCATTGCCGAGAATGTTCATAAACACTTGGTTCATTTTTCCCGGATGGCATTCCACCGCGCTGGTCAAGGCATAATCCTTTTCCAGTGTAATGTCTTTCAGCAAATGGCTGAGCAGCAGCAACGTGGAATCCAGTCCTTCCTCAAGGCTGATCGGGCGGAGTTCCTCGTCGTCGAGCCGGGAGAAGCTGCGCAGGCCGCGCACAATGGCCGTTGTGCGTGCGGCTCCGTCTTCCACGCCACCCAGCAGCAATTCTATCTCCTCGCGCAGGTAGTCCACGTCCACTTTCTGCTTGAATGCCTCAATGTCGGCGGCTTGCGCTGAGGTTTGCATGGCTTTCAGCGCGTCTTCCTGCTTGGCAATTAGTTGCCACAGGTATTTCACATCGCGCCGGAGCGGTTTTATGCTGGCACTCACAAAGTTGATGGGATTGTTGATCTCGTGCGCCACGCCCGCCGTCAGTTGGCCGAGCGAGGCCATCTTTTCGGTGTGCAGCAGTTTGCCCTGCGTGGTTTTCAAGTGCGACAGCGTGGCATTCAGTTCTTCGGCAGATTCCTCCAGTTCGCGGGTGCGTTCCTTGACCTTCATTTCCAGCCGCGCGTTTTCGCCCTGCACAAATTTTTCATTTGCTTGGAGTGCTTCCAGCATTTGTTGCTGAGACCGTTCCTTTTCCTTTTTGAATTTGTTGATACGGTCGGCCAAGGCAAAGGATAAAAGGAGCATTTCGGCCGCCGAGCCGATGAGCATGGTGTTGGCGGTGAAGTCGTTGTAGGGCAGGATGCCAAAATCCTTCAGGACAAACACGCAGATACCCACCAGAAAAATGCACCAGGCCACCAAGAAAAAGCCTGCCGCGCGGCTACCTTTGTAACGGAGCCGACAAGCCACAAATAAGATGTATGACGCTGATAGCAGGGCGTTTATTTGGGTTGCCTGATAACTCAGATTCTTGAAGCCCATTACAGACAACGCTACAGCGAATAGGTATGTACCGATAAGAATGAGCATACCCCCATCCAAATACAAATTGCGTTTGCGAACGCGCAGAAAAAACCTTGCAAAATACATGCTGGTAATCCCCGCCACCGAAGTGCCTATAACCAAAGCGTGGGCAGCCACCCACGGCAGGTGAGGCCAGAAAAAACGATACGCATATCCTTGAAATGTTACCTGCGTAAGACCAACCATCAAAATGTTCAAAACGTAAAGACCGTAAGTACGGCTGCGAATGGTGACCAGAAGAAACAGGTTGTAAAGAAACATGGCCATGATGATGCCAGCGTACAAGCCCATGTACAAATCTTCGCGGCTCAACGATTTGTACACGCCCTGCTGAGAGCCAATCCAAAGGGGCACTTGCAGTTGTCCGCCTGTTTGCAAACGCAACAGGTAGGTGCCGGTCTCGCCTTTGCGGAGCCGGATGTCGAAGATGAAATGTTGGCTGTCGTGTGTGCGCTGCCCGTAAGGATACATGAGTCCGGTCTTTTCGGCTGCCCATGTGCCATTGGTCAGCCGATGGTAAAAAACCACATTGTCAATGTTGGGCTGTGCCAGTTTCAGCAGCAACTGCTCGGTTTGGCTTTGGTTTTGTACTTGGAATTTTATCCAGAACGCCGAATTGGAAACGTTTAGGTTGGGGACGGCCTCTGAACTCAGCCTGAAGCCCGGCCGGGCAAGCATTTGTTCGGGTTGGCCGGTTCCGGCCGCATCTTCCAGTATGTACACGTGCCCTGACAGGGGCTGCAACATCTGTTCATTACTATATACGAGAGGAAGTGTATGGGCCGCGTTGGTTTGGGCGAAAACGCTTGTTTGCAACAGCAAGAACAACGCGGACAGGCAATGCAAACGCGGGTGCAAAAACTGATTGATCATTTTGAAAGCAGGAGTTTATCTCTTTAGCGGGATAAAATATACTACTCATTCAAAGCATTTCCATTTTGTAAACATCGTTGGCAACGGTTGAAAATGTACTATCCGCACTGAAAATCACTTTTCAGCGGCTGGTGTTGACTCGTTTGCCAACCCGTTTGGGTTGCCGTACGGGGGTTTGGGCTTTTTGAAAGATACTATTTTGAGAGTGGAGAAACCGCCGGGTTATACTGCTGGGCTAAGAGCTGAACGGGTGGGATTTGCGGCGTGGCAGAAACAAAACAAAATTCCTGCATGGGTTGGATGCCCAGTTCGTAACCGACTTCAACCCATGACTTGGGGCCTTTCTCAATGGCGTTTTGTTTTGGTTGCTGACGCAATTCGAAAATTCGATTACGACTAAGCTCCTCCGTAAAATGCAAATCGATGATATTGGGGTTATGAAAAAACCGCGCTTGAAGATTGACCGACTTGTAGAGGAATACTCCGGCCAAATCAAAGCCCATCATTTCGGCTAAATAAACCGTGTATGGGGCGCAGAGTGTGAACATGGAGCGCATTTTCAACTGCGCGGCAATCGCGATAATTGATCTGATCACCAGCACGCTCACACCCAAACTGGCCACGCGGCGGGCGTTCCAAAGGGCGCACAATTCGCCAGTGCTACCCAATGGATACGAATATACCAATTCGGCCAAGCTTGCATCCTGATCCCCAACCGCTTTCTCGGCGGGCAGTGGTTCCAGACCGTCGGTCAGGTGCAAGCGGCCACCTCCCACCAGTTCGCCGCTTTCATTTTCAGCCACCACACAATACACCGAAGAGCTGTGCATCCAAGTGGAATTGTTCGTGGTAATGTTTGTGATACCGTAATCGGTGAGTACCCGTGCGTGGTATTCCATGAATCTGCGGCACGTGGCCTCATCATCAATGGCGCGAAAAGCCCTGATTGTCAACATAAATGATTATGATTAAGGGATAGATAGGTGGTAACTAATTGTATGTATGAACGGGCATTTTGTGGATGGAGGGCATTACTGCGAAAATAGTATGTCTGAAAAACCCCAAACCCACCCCGTACCGGCGGGCAAACGGCACTCAGCCCACGGCTGCTTCAAACACGGCCGGCCGAACCTGCGGTGGCTTGGCATCCAGAAAGCCCGCCGCCGAATCGCTGACCAACTGCTCCAAATCAACGTAATACCGACCTGACCGATGGTAGTGCCCCAATAAAATCCGGCGCGATACATCGGCAGTCAGGCCACCGCCAAACGTCACCGCCGAGGCCAGTTGCGGCCACGTGGTGATGGTTTTCCCTATTTCCGGCACAGAGGCTTTCAACCGCGCCGAAATATTGTCAAACCCAACGATGGGAAGCATATAAGGCAGTTTTTCCTCGCTGGTTTTTAATGTTTTGAGTTTTTGCGGATCCAGCCCGTCCACCAATCCGTGCAGAATTGGCCGGTCGGGTTCCAGATCAAACCGCTCCACGTCCAGCATTCCCCGGTCGCTGGCTTCCATGATTACGGGCACTTGCAGTTCGCGGGCCTTGTAGCGGCTCAGTATTTTTATGTCAATGCTGTCGCATTCCTCCACAAGCAAGTCCAGTTTGCCGCCATCCATGAAAAAACCGTCCATGTTTTCTTCCGTCAGCCCGTCAGTGAAGCAAACCACCTTCAGAAAAGGGTCTATTTCCATGATTTCGCGGGCCACCGAAACGGCCTTGGACAGGTTCAGGTTATGGATTCCGGTGCGGATGCGGTTCAGGTTGGTCAGTTCAAGCACGTCGAAATCGGCCAGACGGATTTCGCCGAACAGCCGTTCCATGGCCATTGTCACCGAAACCGACTGCCCGACCGAAAGCCCAACCACACCGATTTTCTTGGTTGCCAGCAAGTCGCGTTCGTCGGGCGTTATCTTGTATTGATTGCGGCTGGTGCGCAGGAAAATAAACTCTTTTTCATCAAGTATATGTACCAGCCGCCCCGACCACGGATAATGAACCCACACGCCGTATTGTGCGGCGGGTGTGCCGTTCAGGTGGGCGAGGATGGCGGCTTGCAATTCTGCGGGAGAAAATTTCCGGCCGGGGTTTTGCGATTTCAACAGTTCCTCCAGTTGCCCCGCCAAGGCATCGAAAACTTGGGTGTGCGGCTGTGCAACCAGCAACCTCTCCAAGTTTCCGGCCTCTTCAGGATTGGAAATGCGGAAGAATTCCGGCGTGAAAACGGGCTGCGGTAACTGGGTGCGAGAAAGGATGCTTTGTAACAGATGCGTCATAGGCTGGCGGTTGAAAAGCGAATGTCATGAAATATGGATTTGCGGCTGCCATGCGCTGGCAGCGGCTCGAATGCCCTTGAATTGGTGCCATCCACTAACCTCACTGCGCACCGTTAAACCGGTGAAGCTACCGAATGCCGTCCTTTACCGGCTGTCTTTTTCGATGAACATACGCCACGTCTCTGCTACCGAACTCCATTATCCGATGAACTTGGTTTTTCTTTGATTTGGTATGTGTTCTTTTTTCCGTAAAAACTATGAAAATTTTCTCCAATATCTTGCAACAAACCGTTATTTTTTTTGCCAACGTGTTGCCCGAATCAATCACAATAAACAATACAGAAATGGCACTTTTCAGGTGGGTGCAGTAAACGATGCCAAATATGCGGTGCATGACCGGCGGCCACGTCCACGCATTTGATCCCGAGGCGGAAAAGGGATTGCCGCTGCTTTTTTGGAAGCCGACAGATGGAGGGAATATCGGAAAAACAGTATCTTTCGGAAAACCCGAACCTAAAGCCTCCCCCAACCCCCTCCGAAGGAGGGGGCTTTTGGCTCCTCCCCCCTTCGGGGAGGGGCCGGGGTGGGGCCTCTCCCCCTTCGGGGGCTGGGGGCCAAAATAGTATCTTTTCAAAACACCAAACCCGCCTGCCCGTCCATGAAAAAATTCCTGTGGTTCTTGCTCCTTGCGCTGACTGGCGGCGGCCTGTTTGCGGCATACCAATATTACGTGTCGCCACCGGAAAATTTCCAAGCCATTTATCTCGTTCCCAAAAATGCCATCTACATCATTGAAACCGATGAGCCGATTAAAAGCTGGCAGCGGGCAAGCAGTAGCAAGGCCTGGAAATTCTTGCAGACGCAGCCCTATTTTGCCGAACTCACCGCCGGAGCCAATGCCCTTGACTCAATGATCAGCGACAACGCGCAGTTGTTTGAGCGGTTTGGCTCGCGGCACGTATTGGTTTCGGCGCACAATTATAAAAAGACCGACTACGACTTCCTGTACATCGTGGACATTGAAAAAGCCGCCAAACTAAAGTTTCTGGAGGAATACATGACCAACCTTTCGGGTTATCGTGTCACGCAGCGAAAGCACAACGGCATCACTATCAATGAGTTGTATGACCGTAAAAGCCGCGAAACACTGTACGTCGCGTTCATTTCCAATCTGCTGGTGTGTTCTTACACCAACAGTCTTGTCGAAGCCTCGATAGACCAGCGAGAGGAACCCGTTATCGGGCGCGATATGCGTTTTGCCGACATCGCCAAGCAAGTGGGCGATGATGGAATGTTTAAGATATACATGCAATACGGGTTCTTGGACGAATATATGCGCTGCTACCTGCCCGAAGGCAACGAATATGTGAACAGCCTGAGCAAAATGCTGGCCTTTACCGGTGCCGATTTCACGATGGATGGCGATGAATGGCTGTTGTTGCGCGGCGCAACCAATATCAACGATTCGCTTAATTCGTACATGAAGGCCATGCTCGAATCGGGGCGCGGCACGTTGGCGGCGCAAGCGGTGATTCCGCAACGGACGGCTTTCTACGTGAGCCTTGCCGTCAAGGATTTCTCCGATTTCCACGGCCGTTTCGCAAAGGCAATGCAAGAGAATAGCGCAACCGAATATGCTGAATACCAACAGAATACGGCAAAAATAGAGCGGTTTTTAAACGTAAGCCTTCAAGAAAATTTTATCAAATGGATGGGCGAGGAAGTGTGTTTTGTGCAGATGCAACCGCAGGGATTGGGCCGCGCCAATGAGTTTGCCGCCGTAATCCAAGCCCGGGATATTGAGGAAGCCAAAACGCAAATGGCATTTATCGGCAAGCAGGTTCGCAAACGTACGCCCGTGAAAATCAGGGAGGTGGAATACAAGGGGCATCCGATTCATTATATGGCCGTGAAGGGTTTTTTCAAACCGATTCTGGGCAAACTGTTCCAGAAACTCGATAAGCCGTATTTTACGTATCTCGCTGATTATGTGGTGTTTAGTAACCATCCGCAAACAATCAAAAGTTTCATTGACGACTACGAAGCCAAGCGGACTTTGGCACAATCGGAACGCTACCAGACGTTGGTGGACAAATTTGAAAGCACTTCCAATGTGTTCGTGTATGTGCAAATGCCCGTTTTGCACAACAATCTGAAAGGATTCGTATCTGCCGATACGTGGCAGGATGTCCAGCGCAACAAGAAATACATTGTGGCATTCCCTGAGGTCGGCTTTCAGATGACGGATGACGAAAATCTGTTCGATACGCGCCTCATTGTCCGCTACCAAGAACCAACGGATGCGCCGGAACCGATTCTACTTGCATCCGCCGATACAACGATGATGGTTGCGGATTCGGTGGCAGTTGTGACCGACGAGGAAGAAGAGGAGATTTATCTGGAAGACTTGAGTGCCGAAAAATACACGGAAAACTACCCTGACGGCACAAAAAAGATGGAGGCCAGCATGAAAGACGGTTTTCGTAACGGTTCCTACCGCGAATACCACCCCAATGGCGAACTGAAAACCAAAGGCCGTTACCAATCCGATCAAAAGCACGGCGTTTGGCGATACTACGACGAAGCGGGCAAGCTGACGGCGAAGAAGAAATTTGGCGGCTGAAAAATCACTGGCGCGAGATTCCCATCTCGTGCCGCTTATGCGGGCAGATTCCTACTCTGCCGAAGTTGCAACTGAAACCAAACGCGCCGAGATAGGAATCTCGGAACATGGGC
>JANPIL010000128.1:0-10020 GCA_031424975.1 Sphingobacteriales bacterium | reverse complement strand
AAAAACAAACCGTTTTCCCCTTGGCAAATCGCATCATCATCAGTGGCGGCGGCACGGGCGGCCACATTTATCCGGCCATTGCCATTGCCAATGCCCTCAAAAACATTGACCCGGCCACCGAAATCCTGTTTGTGGGGGCCGAAGGCAAGATGGAAATGCAAAAAGTGCCGCAGGCAGGCTATGAAATCATCGGTCTGCCCATCCGCGGATTGCAGCGCAGCTTAGATGTCAAAAACCTGTTGGTTCCGTTCAAACTGTTGCAGAGCCTGCAAAAAGCCCGCCGGGTAATCAAAAACTTCAATCCGCAAGTGGCGGTGGGCGTGGGCGGCTATGCCAGCGGACCGCTTTTGTACATGGCGGCGGCAATGGGCATCCCAACGCTGATCCAAGAACAAAACTCCTACGCTGGGCTGACCAACAAATGGCTCGCCAAACGCGCCGCAACCATTTGCGTGGCTTACGAAGGGATGGAAAAGTTTTTTCCGGCCGGCAAAATCATTTTCACCGGCAATCCGGTTCGGAAAGACATTGCACTGGCACACCGGAAAAAAACGGAAGCACTGGAATTTTTCCAGTTGAAACCCGGTATTCCCACGCTGCTGGTAATCGGTGGCAGCCTCGGAGCCGGAACGCTGAACAAGAGCCTGCAAGCGGCTGTGGAAACGCTGCCCCAAACGGATTGCCAAGTGATTTGGCAAACTGGCAAACATAATTTTGAAGCCTGCAAAAAATCCATTGAGTTGGTCAATGCGCACAATATCAAGGTGTTTGACTTCATCGGCCGCATGGATTTGGCGTATGCCGCCGCCGATGCGGTGGTTTCGCGGGCTGGTGCGCTATCCATTTCCGAATTGTGTCTGGTTGCCAAGCCCGCCATTCTGGTGCCCTCGCCCAACGTTGCCGAAGACCATCAGACCAAGAATGCCATGGCGTTGGTAAAGCAAGATGCGGCGTTGCTGGTAAAGGACGGCGATGCGCAAAACACACTGGTACACACGGCATTGGCATTACTGAATAATGGGGAACAAAAACAAAAGCTGTCAGGCCAGATACAAAAACTCGCCCGTCCCGATGCCGCCGAACGCATTGCCCGGGAAATCCTGAAGTTGTGTTGAAGGGGCTGGCAGCGGCAACCGCCTTTCGGATGGACAGGCAGGTTTGGCCCCCGCCAAAGACGGGGCTTTCAGCTTTCGAGAAGATACTATTTTCTGTGAGCCACGGATTTTAAGGGAATGGCGCGATATTCCGCACACTTGGTTCTTGCTTGGGAACGCAGGGTTGCGCACCGCATTTTTTCACTTTGTCAAATTTTTTAACCGCACCATTCATGAACATATCCATCCAATTTCTCGGAGCCGCCGGAACCGTTACCGGATCCAAATATCTGCTCACCATTGGCCAGCGCAAAATCATGGTGGATTGCGGTCTGTTCCAAGGCCAAAAGGCACTTCGCCAACGCAACTGGCAGCCGCTACCCGTGGCAGCCGCCGGTATTGAGACGGTCATCATCACGCACGCACACATTGACCACATTGGTTACCTGCCCCGGCTGCACCGCGACGGTTTTCGTGGCCGAATTATCTGCACCCACGCCACCCAGGAACTGATGCAAATCATGCTGCTGGATTCGGCAAAGTTGCAGGAGGAAGAAGCCGAATACGCCGCCCGAAAAGGCTATTCGAGCCATGCCAACCCGGAACCACTCTACAACACCCGCGATGTGCAGGCTTTGCTGCCCTTGGTGCAAGGCTATGATTTTGATGAAACAATCCGGGTTTCGGACAATGTGGAGATACTATTCCGGTATTCGGGTCACATTCTGGGTGCGGCCAGCATTGGGATGACGGTGCGGAGCGACACCCAAACCAAAAAAATCGTGTTCTCCGGCGATTTGGGCCGTTACAACGATCCGGTACTGCACGACATGGTGGCCTTCCGCGAGGCGGATGTGCTGCTGGTCGAATCCACGTATGGCAACCGCGAAACATCGGCGGAAGACCCGGACGAAAAACTGGCCCGCATCATCAACGAAACCGCCCAGAAAAATGGCTGCCTCGTGGTTCCGGCATTTGCTGTGGGCCGGTCGCAAACCATGCTTTACCATTTGCAAAAACTGGAACGCGCCAAAAAAATACCGGTGCTGCCCATTTATCTCGACAGCCCGATGGCGGTTACCGTTTCAGGAGTGTATGCTCGCCACCTGGCCGACCACAAACTGCCGCTCGACCACTCGGACAATGACATTTTCTTTCTGGAAAAACTGCAATACATTGAAAAACAGCAGGATTCCAAGCAACTGAACGACCTCAAAGGCAGCGCAATAATCATTTCGGCCAGCGGAATGTGCGAAGGCGGACGGGTGGTGCACCATCTTTTCCACCACCTGCCGCAGCCCGACGACACGGTGCTGCTGGTGGGATACCAAGCCGAAGGCACGCGTGGCCGCCGCATTCAGGACGGCGAACCCGAGGTGAGGATTTTTGGCAAGCCGGTTCCCGTCCGGTGCCGCGTGGAGTCCATCAGCGTGTTGTCGGCCCACGCCGACCGCTCGGAATTGCTGCGCTGGCTTTCGTCTTTCCAGACTGCACCCCAATGGGTTTTCATTGTTCACGGCGAACCCAAAGTGGCCGATGCTTTTGCCCGGACGTTGGAAACCGAACGGGGGTGGCAGCCAACCGTGCCGCAGCATCTGGAAGTGTTTTCGCTGTTTGAAGGGATTTGATTGGCATTGCATCTCCGATATGAGGCCGTATCACTCCGGTTTCAAATCTGACTTCTGCCAAAATAGTATCCTTCAAAAACCCCAAACCCCCATCAACACAAAAGCCGCCTTTTCAGGGCGGCTTTTGTGTTTTGAAAAGATACTATTTTCTGTGGCTCAAAGTGTGCGTTTGGTTTCGCGCTGCTCGAAACTTTCAATCAGGTCGCCGCTCATGATGTCGTGGAAACCTTTCACGCTCAGGCCGCATTCGTAATTGGTTTTCACCTCGTTCACGTCGTCCTTGAAGCGTTTCAACGCGTCAATGTCGCCGGTGTGCATCACTATGCCATCGCGGATGATGCGTATCTTGTTGTTGCGCTTGATGCTGCCTTCGATGACCATGCAACCGGCAACCGTGCCGATTTTGGAAATCTTGAACACATCACGCACTTCCACCGTACCCACGATGATTTCTTCCAGTGTCGGTGCCAGCATTCCTTCCATCGCGTCTTTCACCTCATTGATGGCATCGTAGATGATTGAATACATCCGTATTTCAATCTCCTCCTGTTCAGCCAAACGGCGGGCATTGACGGACGGGCGGACTTGAAAACCAACCACGATGGCATCGGCGGCTGAGGCCAGCAACACATCCGATTCGGAAATCTGGCCCACGCCCTTGTGCAGGATCCGTACCTGCACTTCTTCTGTTGAAAGGCGCAGCAGCGAATCGGAAAGTGCTTCCACGGAACCATCCACGTCACCTTTCACGATGATGTTAAGTTCGCGGAACGAACCGATGGCTAAACGGCGGCCAATCTCATCAAGTGTGATGTGTCGGCGTGTGCGGATGGTTTGCTCGCGCAAAATCTGCTCACGTTTGTTGGCTATCTCGCGGGCTTCGCGTTCGGTTTCCATGATGGCAAACTTCTCACCCGCTTGCGGCGCGCCATCCAAACCCAGCACTTGCACCGGTGTGGATGGCCCGGCGGTCTTGAGTTTCTGCCCCCGGTGGTCGAGCATGGCCTTGACCCGGCCATAATGCGCACCCGCCAAGATGATGTCGCCGACGCGCATTGTGCCCGCCTGCACCATCATGGTGGCAACGTAGCCACGCCCTTTGTCCAAGGCGGCCTCCACTACAGTGCCAATGGCTTTTTTGTTCGGGTTTGCCTTCAGTTCCTGGATTTCAGCCTCCAGCAATACTTTTTCCAGCAATGCGTCTATTCCTTGGCCGGTTTTGGCCGATATTTCCTGCGACTGGTATTTGCCGCCCCACTCTTCTACCAATACGTTTTCCTGGGAAAGTTCCTCACGAATTTTTTCGGGATTGGCACCCGCCTTGTCCACTTTGTTGATGGCAATCACTATCGGCACACCCGCCACTTGCGCATGGTTGATGGCTTCCTTGGTCTGCGGCATCACATTGTCGTCGGCAGCAACCACGATTATGGCCACATCGGTGATTTTTGCACCGCGGGCACGCATGGCCGTGAAAGCCTCGTGGCCGGGAGTATCCAAGAAGGTAATCCGCTTGCCGGACTCCATAATCACGTCGTACGCACCAATGTGCTGCGTAATGCCGCCCGCCTCGCCCGAGGCAACTTTTGCCTTGCGTATATAATCAAGCAGCGAGGTTTTGCCGTGATCCACGTGACCCATGATGGTTACAATCGGAGCGCGGAACACCAAGCTTTCTGGCAAGTCGGGTACTTCGGCACGCACGTCAATTTCCTCTTCCGCCGAAATGAATTCCACTTCGTAATCAAACTCATCGGCAATGATGGTGATGGCTTCCGCATCCAGCCGCTGGTTGATGGAAACAAACATTCCCAAATTCAGGCAGACCGAAATCACATCGTTGACCGGCACATCCATGAACGAAGCCAAGTCGTTGGCGGAAATGAATTCCGTCACACGCAACTTGTTCACCTCAACCGGCTCATCAGTGGCATTTTCGTTGTCGCCGCGCCTGCCCCGCAGTTTGCCACGGCTGCCACGGCCACCCATTTTGTTGAGTGTGGCCCGCAGTTGATCCTGCACTTCTCGGGTCGATACTTCTTCGCGCCGGTTGCGTCCGCCCCGTTTGCCAGCCGCTGGTTTTGCCTTGGCTGCATCGGCCGGTTTGGCGGCAGTGCCAGTGGTGCCGGTTGTACCGGTTGGCGTTCTCGCTTTGGTGTCGGCCACCACGGGTTTGGCGGTTTCGGGCTGGCCCGATTTCAAGCGTTTGCGTTTGCGCTTTTTCTTGCGGTCTCCGTCCGCCGAGGTTGTCGGCGAATCCTTGCGGCGTTTGTCACGATCGGCAGGCAGTTCTATCTTGCCCACCACCGACAAGCCTTTCAGTGTTTCGCCACGGGCTTTTACCAATTCAACCGGGGTGGGACTGGTTGATTCCTCAGCAGATTTTTGCGTTGGCGGCGGTACTGTTTGGGTTGGTGTCTGGGTTGTGGTATTCGGAGTTGCTGTTTTTGGGGTCGGGGTTGGCTCCGCTTCAGCTTTCGGCTCGTCTTTGATCGCCACGGGAACCGGAATCGCTGGCGGTTCGGTTGGCGCAACGGCCACGGGCTGCTTCTCGGCTACCGGAGCCGCAATTACGGACTCTTCCTTCGGCGTTTCCTGCACCGGTTCGGCAACTTTCACTTCCTTGGTTTCCACTGCCACTGGAGTGGCAGCTTGTGGCGGCTGGATTTTGGGAGGAATCGGATTTCCCTTTTTGTCCAATTCTATTTTCCCCAGCACTTTTGTTCCCGCCAGCATTACACGGCCTGTCTCCTCGGTTTTGGCGGTTGTGGCAGGTTCTTTTGCCGGTTCCGCTATTTCCTCCTTTTTGGCGGGTGTTTCCCTTTCCATGGTGGGAACGGGAACAAAAAAATCATCGTCACTGCTTTTGTCGCGGCGGTCGGTGCGGCCACCATCAACAATCATTGTGTCACTGTGTTTCTTGCCAATGGTGAGGCTGGATGCTTCCCGCTTGTCCAATGCGGACTCCTTGAACTCTTTTGCCAGCACCTCAAATTGCTCACCGGTAATTTTCGCATTCGGGGAATTTTCCACTTTAAAACCACGCCGCCCAAGCACATCCAAAATGGTGGAAGTGCCCACATTCAATTGCCGGGCAACCTGGCTCAATCGCATTATTCTTTCTTCTGCCATAAATTTGTATAAAATGTCTTTTTAATTCTCTTCGGTTGGGCGGTTTCAAACAAATAGGGGTGCGTGTCTCAAATGCGGAAAATGTTTCCGATTTCGTCCGTTTGCAAAATACTATCTCAGGATGCGGTAAAACCTAGTGGCAGTTTTCGGGTGTTGTTGGGAAATATGAGTCGGGGAATCAAGCGCCAATCGTTGTCAGAAACAATACCTCCTTGCCAAAGAGAAAAGATAACACGTTGGTTCGTATATAAGTAATATTAAATGGTGTATTCGGTGTTTGGGCAAGTGCCGGCAACAATACGCTATGTCCGCGAAAACTGACCTTTAAAACAAGGTTTTTTACCCGTTAAAAGTTCCTGTGTGCCTTGTTTGCCCCATTTGGTAGCCTGCCGGGAAAAGTCTGTCACCCTTCTTCGGGGGTTCCCTTGTCTTCGGTAGCCTCCGCATCTTCAAATTCCTGTTTCAACACGCCAAGCACATCATCCACTGTCTCCTCCTCCAAATCGGTGCGCCGCAGAATGTCCTCCTTGCTGAGTGCCAGAATGCTGCGGGCCGTGTCCAAACCGACGCGGCGGAACTCGTCAATCACCCAGCGTTCTATTTCGTCATCAAATTCGAGCAAGTCCACATCCTCGTCAGTGCTCTCCTCGGTGTCGCGGTACACATCAATCTCCATGTCCACCAGTTTTCCCGCCAGGCGGATGTTCTGGCCGCTCTTGCCGATGGCCAGCGAAACCTGATCGGGGCGCATATACACCGCCACGCGGCCTTCTTCAGCATCAATGCTGATGCGGCTGATTTTTGCCGGGCTTAGCGAACGGCTGATGAACAACTCAAGGTTGTCGGTGTAGTTGATCACGTCAATGTTCTCATTGCCCAATTCGCGCACAATCGTGTGGATGCGCGAGCCTTTCATGCCCACGCAAGCCCCCACCGGATCCACGCGGTCGTCGTAGCTTTCAACGGCAACCTTGGCGCGTTCGCCCGGTTCGCGCACTATTTTCTTGATGGCGATGATGCCGTCGAACACTTCGGGAACCTCGCTTTCAAACAGGCGTTCCAAGAACACCGGCGATGTGCGCGACAAGATGATTTTGGGCGTGCCGTTGATCATCTCCACGCGGTGCACGATTGATTTCACCGAATCGCCTTTGCGGAAACGGTCTTTGGGAATCTGTTCGGTGCGCGGCAGGCTCAGTTCATTGCCGTCGTTGTCGAGCAGGATTATCTCCCGGCCCAGAATCTGGTACACTTCGGCCACGACAATCTCGCCCACTACTTCCTTGTATTTCTGGAAAAGCAAATCCTTTTCCAAATCCTTCACTTTCTGAATCAGCGTCTGGCGGGCGGTTTGCACTACGCGCCGACCAAACTCCTCCAACTTAATAGCTTCGGCCACTTCCTCACCCACCTCAAAGTCAGGCTCGATCAGGCGGGCATCGGTCAGCGAAATCTTGTCGTGATCCCAAATATCCTCCGAGTCGTCGTCCACGATTTCGCGGAAACGCCATATTTCCAAGTCGCCATTGTCGGCGTTGATGATGATGTCGAAATTCTCATCGGCACCGTACCGCTTGCGGATCATGGTTCTGAAAACATCTTCCAGGATGCGGATCATCGTGGGGCGGTCAATGCTTTTGAGCCGTGCAAACTCCGCGAACGATTCAATCAGTTCCCTACTTTCGGTACCCGCGTTTTTGGCCGCGCTTGTGTTTTTGACTGTCGCCATGTTGTTAACTGTTAAACTGCCAATGATATGCCTGCAAACGGGCAGGTAAAATAGTATGTTTTGAAAAGGCCAAACCCCGGATTTCGATAATTCCACTTTTCCAAATCGATCAATGGAAACCAACGCGAATCAAAGGTTGGAAATAGTATCTTTTAAAAAGCGCAAACCCCGTATTCTCAACACCGGAGGGAAAAGGTACGGTTTTTACTTGAACGAAACCAACACGAATGCCTTATCAATATCGGCCAAGTCAATGGTGACCGGAACCGCTTCCTTGTTTTTCTTGCCCGGACCGCCCGCTTCCTCATTCATCGCGATTGTCTGGCCTTCGGCCGATGTCAATAGCCCCGTTTTCACGCTGCCATCCCGCAGGTGTACCAACAACTGCCGGCCCGCGTGTTTGGGGTATTGGCGCGCAAGTTTCAGCGGCTGGTCAACGCCGGGTGAAGATACTTCAAGCAGGTATCCGTTCGGGAACAATCCCAACGATTCTATGTAGTCGTCGAGGGCGCGGCTGACTTTGGCACAGGCATCAATCGGAATTCCAGCATCGCCATCCAGCATCACGGTCACCTTCGGGGTGCGCTTGGAACCGCCCGCCAGCACGTCCACCACGAAGAAAGCTGAACCCTCCAGATGTGACTCAACGAATGCGCGAATTAGTTCCTGCTCTTTCATGCTCAGATGCCAACGGTGCGGCATTCCGATTCGGGTTGTGCGCCGCCCATGTGAAACGGAAAGAGGGGACTTTTGCCCCCTCTTTCCTTGAATTAATGCGCAAATGTAACGCAAACTTACGTCAAAACAAATTTTGCAAGCACAACATTCCACGAATGCAGGGGTGGCTTTGCCCACTGCTACCCGCAAATTTTGCGTGGATTTGGGTGGTGCAACGGAAATGCCCTATTTTTGGCACAAAATACTGAACAACAGCGTGTGCAGGTTCCCACCCGGTAGCCGGCAATGGCCGGGTTTCCCGATATGTGAGTAATGATTCGATCCTTTTTCCACCGTTTTCTTGGCCGCTTCAAAAAATTGTCCGCGGGTCTGTCCAAGTGGCGGCGTATCTTACTTGTTTTCAATGGGTTGCTGGTGGCTTACAGTTTTTTTGCCTTCCTCTCCATCCATATTCCGCCGTCACGTTTCTGGCCGGCCGGTTTCGTCACATTATCCATTCCCATTTTGTTGGCGGCTCATATACTGCTGATTGCCATTTGGTTATGGAGAAAGCCGAAAAAATGGGCTTGGCTGTCGGTAATGGCGTTGGCCATGGCACTGCCGCTGTTCGAACGCACGTTTGCCTGGCACTGGCGCGAGCAAAAACCTGCCGAGCCGCATTTCAGGGTGCTCAGTTTCAACACGCAGCTTTTCAATGCGCACGATTACTTTAACGTGGGCGACAAGACAAAGTCCAAGAACGCCATTGAATGGCTGCGCAATGACAACGCGGACATCAAGTGCTTGCAGGAATTCTACGACCAGGATGGCTCCCGGACTTTCAATTCAATCAGCAAGATTGCGCGAACCGGCGATTACAACTATTATATCACGCCGCTGTTCCGCGAAGACCACAATTGGAAAGGATTTTACGGCGTGGCTATCTTTTCCAAGTTTCCGATTGTGAACACGGGCGATATTATTTTTGATAAGCGGACACTGAACAAGGGCATTTTTGTGGATGTGAAAATCGGCGCGGATACGGTTCGGGTATTCAATGTGCATCTTTTTTCAATGAGCATCCGCGCCGAAAAACTGGAATTCAAAGACAACTATGAGGAAACAAAATCCGGCTACACGGATGTGTTGAAGCGGCTGAAAAAGGGTTTTGTGGCGCACAGCCGGCAAATAACCACCCTTGACCGCTACGTGCGCAACAGCCCGCACCCGGTAATTGTGTGCGGCGATTTCAATGCCATGCCTTACAGCTACACGTACCAGAAAATGCGCAAACGCCTCCACAACACCTTTGAAGACGCGGGCAGCGGTTTCGGATTCACGTATAACAGCCGCGAGTTTTTTTTCCTGCGCATCGACAACCAGTTTTACGACAGCCGCCTGCAACCCTACAATTTTCGGGTGCACAACGAAGTGGATTTTTCCGACCATTTCCCCATTTCGGCCACCTATTCGGTCAGGCGTGGCAAAGATGTGGAATGAGGCTTGTGGGAGCCAAGGGGGTTTGGGCTTTTCAAAGGATACTATTTTTCGATATTGAGTTTTGAATTACGGAATGCGTGAGTGAAAAGTGAACTGGCACGAGGTAGGAACCTCGCGCCAGCGGGATTTTTACCGGGCGGGTTTGGCCTTTTCAAAACATACTATTTTCCGGAGTGGCAAAATCACCTCCGGCTTAAACCGACTCAAACATGAACACCGACCGCGAAGCACTGCAAAAAATAGCCAACCTTGCCCGTCTCCAACTCCGCGAAACCGACGA
>JANPIL010000127.1:0-23639 GCA_031424975.1 Sphingobacteriales bacterium | reverse complement strand
GTTATTTTCAAATAAAGAGCAGAGCATTACCGCCGTATGCTGGAAATAACTCTCATCAATGGTAACCGAGACATGTATGGCATTATCAGATAACATAGGAATTGGCAAGCAATCACAGTTTCAATTGATTCTAAGTATTTCCTTATATAATTCTATGTAACGGTTAGTCTGCACATAGCTGTCGTATTCGGCTACTGCGTCTTGACGGATAGCGGCGCGGTCAAAACTATGCGGATTAACAAAGAATGCACTCAGTTGCATTTTTAACGCCTCAACGCTTACGTTCGCGCATAACAATCCATTACTGCCGTGGCGCACCATATCCGGGATGCCGCCAATGGGAAAGCCGATGACTGGTGTTCCGCATAATAATGATTCTATAACCGTGTTAGGCAAGTTATCTTCCAATGAAGGAATAACAAACACATCCGCTGCTGAATATGCAATGCTCATCAATCTTTCATCAGTGAATGATCCCAATTCAAAGAAATCAGGCTGCGCATTACCACTTTTACCCCCAACTGCGCAAAGCGTTACTTTACCGTGAAGTTGCAATTCGCCGAAAGCCTTAATAAGGTAATCATACCCTTTTCGTTTATTATGAATACCATGGGCAACAAATAACACCACTGGCTTATTGGTCGGAATTCCAAGTATTTGCCGCGAATACTCCCTGTCACGTGGCTGGAAAATTGCGCTGTCAATGCCATAAGGAATATGCCTATGCGGAAAATCACAAAACAGACGACTTTTTTTTGATTCATTCATTAACCACCGGGAAGGTGAAACCACAGTAAGGTTCTTGACTGATTGCATGGACTTTAGTTTAATCTTTAAAGTCTGCTGGGTGTAATCCAGATAATCCGTACCTTCCAACTGTGGGCATTGAGAACATTCTCGGGCAAAGCCATTGCAATTATCCGTATAAGTACACCCCCCCGTAAAGGCATTCATGTCATGCAAGGTCCAAACTACAGGCTTGGAATTGTACCGAAAAAAACTCGCGTAATCTAAAAAACCTACGTTCATGCAATGCATGTGAACGAGCTGTACCGTATCGAACAGAGGGTGAGTATGAATCCGATAAGGGGACGACGCAAAAGTCATGGTCTCCACGCTTTTGAGATTTTTAGCTATATCTTTTTCGGTTTTTTGTCTTCTATCATTAGCCGCCTCTTCACCTTTACCTAATTCATACAAAAACTTATTCGCAAATCTTCTGATTATGGGTGTTGCGTTTTTTTCCGCACGATAATTTTCCGTATGAAAGCTATAAAAATCATGGGCATCACTATCCATTTTATCAAGCATGAGCAATTCTGAGTCGACACCTTGCTTTTTCAGTGATTTATGCAGTCTGATGCAGGCTTTAGCGGCACCTCCCGACGAGTAAGTAGCGTTTAGGGTAAGTATTTTCATGCCTTTTTATAGACTGCCACTACAGTATGTCCAAAAAATTTATTTTTCATGTTTCGCATCAAAAAACGCAAAGATTGGTTAACAATGTACCCTAAACGCCAATTGAATACATATCCCCAATCAATTAATGGTGAAAATCTTATATTTTTATATTTTTCCAATTCCAAACCTGCCAAAGGTTCAAAATGCACATTGCATAGTTTTATATCAAATATAGTCACAATCTTTTGCAAAGAACGTTTATCCCATAACCCCATGTGATGAGGAGGAATATTGAAGGCCCCAGCGCCTTTTTTTACCAAAAGCGAATCATTGTTAGGAACGGCAATAATGAGCAAACCTCCTTTTTTCAGCAACTTTAATGAATCACGAATAAAGATGCCGGCCTCTGCTATGTGTTCAAGAACTTGAAACGAACAAACTATATCATACACCTGCCCAATCCGCGAAGCGTGTTGGTTAAGCAATTCATTTTTCACATTCAGACCTAAATCTTTCCCCTCCAAAACTGCTTTCTCATTCAACTCCAAACCTGTACACTTAAAACCACGCGTTTCAAGATACTTGATAAATGCACCGTTTCCGCAGCCTATTTCCAAAACGCTACCTGACTGCCCTTCCAGAATTTCAGCTACTTTTGTGTACTCCCATTTCCAATCCTTATAATACCAAGGAAAGTGCTGCAACGCTTGGTAGAAATCACTGTCACCATCTATTGAAAGGGGATAGTAAAACCGGTAGCAAGTATCCAAGCACTCGTATAACCTGATTTCAGGGACATCCTCAAAAAAACGCTCCACGCAAATTCCAATAGCTCGGTATTGCTCAATTATTATTTCCTTTAAAATAATTGCTTCCAAACGCACGTTTGTGGAACCTGTAATAGGGCTTGTAACTTTCAATGGCTCAATAATCATTGTTCTCGAAAAGTATATATTCTCTACGACGCAAGAATCCCAGACGAGACCGTCCATTTGTGGTCTTCCATATAAACCGTGTTATAAGGATTCCATTCCCAATCACCACGAGACATTCCATACATCACCACTTCAAAAGGACAAATATTTTCAATGGTTTGAAAAAAATCGCCGCCCGGAGGCTCGGCCAGGAAAGCAGTGATTGTATAAGTACCCATAAATAAACGCAGGTTTGGAAATTCACATTCAAGATGGTGATGTCCCGCATGACTGCATACTTTCTGATTGTCGAAATAAGAAAAATCAAGGCAGGCAATTCCGCGATTATCGAACACGCGAAGGGTTATACACGTTTTTTTAATGTCGTGGGGCAAGTGAAAATCCAACAAAACTTTGAGCGGATAGCCATTAAGTTGAAAATTGCCGGGTTTTGTAGTGTTCAGATACAATCGCGTGATTTTGGCGTTTGTGTCAATAATGCTATCTTCATATACAAGTTCATTTTTTCGCTGCGTATCTTTCAGGTAATAGTCTATGATGTAATCCTTCGGCCCAACAGCCTCCAATGCGCCTTTTTTTAAGTACAAAGCTTTGTTCACCAGCCGTGACACGGCTTGCATATCATGGCTAACAAAAATCACCGTCCGCCCCTGCCCGGCCACTTCGCTCATCTTGCCGAGGCACTTTTTCTGGAACTCCGCATCGCCCACGGCCAGTACTTCATCAATAATCAGGATTTCGGGTTCCAAGTGGGCGGCCACCGCGAAGGCCAGCCGCACGTACATGCCGCTGCTGTAAAACTTTACAGGTGTGTCAATGAATTTTTCCACGCCCGAAAAATCAACGATTTCATCAAATTTGGCCTTTATTTCGCGGCGGGTCATGCCCATAATCGTGCCGTTCAGGAAAACGTTTTCCCGTCCCGTCAGTTCCGGGTGGAAGCCTGTACCTACTTCCAGCAGCGACGATACGCGGCCATTGATTTCAATACGCCCCTTGGTGGGTTCGGTAATCCGGCTCAGTATTTTCAAAAGCGTGCTTTTGCCCGCCCCGTTCTTACCGATGATGCCTACCGCTTCGCCAGGCTTTATTTCAAACGAGACATCGTTTAACGCCCAGAAATCATTGGTGGGTTTGGCCTTTCCGGAAGATACTATTTTACGCAGCCCACCCGCCAATGTTTCGCGCAGCGAACCGTTTTTCTGCGCCCCAATCTGGTACAGTTTGGCGAGGTTCTCAACTTTTATCGCAACGTCTGGCATACTCACACATTTTCAGGGTCAATGCCCAACTCCCGCAGTTTGGCCGCCAGCCGCTCGGCACGTTGCTGGAGTTGTTTTTTTTCGGCTTCCGCTTCAACTAAGGTAATGAACTCCCGCCCGTCGGGATGGAAAACGCGCAGTTCGGCATCCGGTGCGGACATGAAGCGGATGCCCAGCCGGGGGCTGATCCAATTGGCGGTGTCTTTGGCATCCAGCAGCCACAAAAGGTCGCCGCGCCGTACCCAAGCGGCAAACTCCAAGGAATCGGGGTCGTAGGCGTAGTATTCCTGTACGCCATACTGACCGTAGAAACTAAGTTTCTTGCTCATTTCCAACGGATGGTTGCCGGGCGAAAGAATCTCAAACACCACTTGCGGGGCCACACCATCTTCGAGCCACTGCATGTACGAACCCCGGTAGCCTTTGGGCCGCTCCAAAGCCACCAGCACATCGGGAGCCACGCGGATTTTCGGGTTTCCTTCCACCGGATACCAAAGCAAATCACCGGCGACAAACACCTCTTGGTCGGCAAAAACAACGTCAAGATTTGCTTTCAGGTACGAAATCCAATGGTATTGCTTCGTATTGTCGGCCATGGGCAAACCGTCTGAGTCCGGGTAAATGATGGGATACGTGACGGCTTTCATGGCGGTTACAGCATTCTGGTAATAATCCGAAACGGATGCGTTCAAATTCAAAACTACACAATATCCGCCATAATCCGTTCTACTTGGCGGAAATAGAACAAGCCGCTTACGAACAGCAGGAATGCAAATCCGAAAGACAGCCACGCCAGTGGGTCGGGAGCGGCAGTACCGAGCAGGCTCCAGCGGAAGCCCTCCACCACGCCCGCCATTGGGTTCAGGTAAAATAGCCATCGGTACTGTTCGGGCACCATCGTGGCCGGATAGGCAATGGGCGTGGCATACAGCCCGAACTGCACCATGAACGGCACAATATGCTGGAAATCGCGGTAGCGGATAGTCAGGGCACTGAGCCAGATGCCCACCGCCAACGCCGCCACAATAGTCATCAGGATGTAAAACGGCAGAAAAATAGTATCTTTTGAAGGCACGAAACCGTACCAAAGCATCAGTGCCAGAATAAGAACCAAACTGATGCCGAAATCAACCAGACCCACCACGGCCTTGGACAACGGAATGATTAGCCGGGGGAAATAGATTTTCTGGATCATGCCCTGCGCCCCGATAATCGAGTTGCCCGCCTGGTTCATCACAAACGCGAAATACGTCCATGCACTCATGCCGCAGGCCGCATACAGCGCGTACGGGATGCCCGGAATCTGCTTGTCCACGCCCACCGCCCGGCCAAACACAACAGTGAAAATAACAAGCGTGACAAGCGGCTGGAGCACCGCCCAAAGCACGCCCAGAAACGTTTGGGCGTAGCGCACCCGAAAATCGCGGTAGGCCAGTATCAGGAAAAGGTCGCGGTAGGCAAACAGTTCTTTCAGGTTCAGGCCAAACCGGTTGCGGTTGGCATCTATGATGAGTTTCGGCATATAAAAATAAAAATGAATTCACCAGCCCCGAAAGGGGAAAACCCCACCCCCGCCCACCCCGAAGAAGAGGGTATAAAAAAATAGTATGTTTTGAAAACGCCAAACCCGCCCGTTCAAAAGCCCCCTCTTTCGGAGGGGGTTGGGGGAGGCCGCTCATTCACAAAATCATCAGTCTGCCCACACGCACGGTTTGCCCGTAAGTCAGGGTTATCAAATATATTCCTTTGGCACAACCGGCATATTGCGGAAACACATCGGAAAGCAGAATCACGTTCAGATCGTCGTTGGTGTTTTCAATGGTTGTCTTTTGCAGGCTCCGGCCCGCCAAGTCCAAGACTTCCAGACTCACGGGCTGTTTGACCGGCAAACTGAAAGCCAACCTCACCGCTTGGTTGCCACCGGCAGCAACCGGATTCGGGAATACTGTCAATGCGCCCCGGATGCCCGTGCCAACGGCAATGGTTTGGGCATTAGCAGTCTGGCAGCCGTTGGTGCCGGAAGATTTCAGTACCACGCTGAAAATGCCCGGACTGGCGTAGGTATGCGCCGGATTGGACGCATTGGAAACAGGACTGCCATCGCCAAAATCCCATTCGTAGCGGCTTGCATTGGCCGAGCGGTTTGAGAAAACGTACGATAGCGGACTGCCCGCCGACACGTCGGCGAAAAACCGCGCCGTGGGCGACAGCCGCACCGGAATCGTTTCCCTGACGGAGGCCGAACAACCCGATTCCGTGTTCACGGTCAGACCGACATCCACAATCGTGGCATCTGCCGGAACCGTGACGGTGGGCTGCGCCGTAGTGAATTTGCCCAATGCCCCAAAATCCCACTGCCAAGCCGTGATGGTTTCGCCACCCGCATTTGTCCGGGCGGCAAAGGTAACGGTTCCCGCGCACACCGTTGTATCAGGAGCGATGGTTACACGTATGCCTGCCGCCGCCACTGTCTGTTGCAGTGTATTGGAGCAGCGCGAAGCCGCCGTAACCGCGAGGCGCACCACATACGAGCCGGGTTGGGCGTAGGTGTGGCGCGGATTGCGGTCGGTGGAAGGCGTGCTGTTGTCGCCAAACTCCCAGTACCAGCCCGTGAGGCTGCCACCCGCCGGTGGTTGCGATTGGTCAGTGAAACTGACTTCGCGGCGGTTGCAGTCGGCTTGGGCAGCGAAGGCGGCTTTAGGGGCGGCCAGCACCGTAACGGCTTGTGTGATTTCATTTGAACAGCCAAAATCGGTGGTTACCCGCAGTTTCACTTGGTAGGTTCCCGGATTGGCGAAGCGGTGGGCCGGATTCTGCTCCGTGGCGGCGTTGTCTGCGCCACTGGCCGGATTGCCAAAATCCCACTGCCACTGCGCAATCGTGCCGTCGTTGGCAAGGCTGGCATCCGAAAACTGCACCGGTTCACCACCGCACGCCAACGCAGCAGCAAAAGCCGCCTTGGGCAACTGCCGGATAGTGACGGTCTGTGTCCTGCTGACGGTGCAGCCCAAGTTATTGCGCACCGTAAGCTTGAGCAAATATATTCCGGGCTGCGCGTAGGTATGTGCCGGGTTGGCCTCGGCGGAGGCGGGACTATTGTCGCCAAAATCCCAACTGCGCGAGGCAAAGGTACCGGTTCCGGAAAACACGGTTTCATCTTTTAATTGCACCGCACTGCCCGCACAAATCTGGCTGATGGAAAACCCCACACTGGCCCCTTCCGTCAAGTTTACTTGCCGCACCACGTTGGTTTGGCAGCCGCTTTGCCCGGTAATGGTCAGCGTTATGGTTTGCGCACCGGACTTAGTGAAGGTATAGTTCGGGTTGCGTTCATCGGAAGTGCCGCCATCACCAAAGTTCCACTGCCATTTTATCGTGGGGTCGTCAAACACAGTGGAGGCATCGGCAAAAGCCAAGGTTTGGTTGGAACACGCGGCGGCGGGAAAGGTGAAATCGGCAACGGAAGGCCGGGATATGCGAACAGCTTGCGTGTTTGTGACGGTTTTGCCACAAATGTCCGTAGCCGCCAGCGTGACGCTATACGTGGCCGCGCTGACAAAAGTGCGCTGCACGGAAGCTCCCGCCACCGGAACGCCATCCCCGAAATCCCAAGAGTAAGATGCGATGCGGTTACCTTGGGCAGGTGTCTTGGCACTGAATGTCACGGGTTGGCCGGTGCATTGGCTTGCCGTGAAAAAATCCGCCGTTGCCTGCGGCCTTACGAATATCGAATCAGTGAACAGTTGCAGGTCATTGCTGGCATTGTAGGCTTTCAGGGTGATTTTTTGAAAGCCGGAGGCGGAATACGAGATGGATGCGGGTGTATTTTCAAGGCTGGTGGCGATGTTGGCGGCGCAGCCCTTGGAAAACCTGAGTCTGGTCACTTGCTTGGTCAAATACCCCAAACCAAAACCGAGGTATTCGGAACCCACCTTGCTGACGGTGAATCCGTAGGAGTTGCTCAGGATGCCAAAATCGCCCAAGTTACGCACACGCGGATTGGCGGACAGGCTTTCGCCGAAATCCAGCACGTACACATTACCTAATTCTGAGGAAATCAATCCGTAATAATTATCATCCCTGACCAAGGTTGTCAGTGTTGGGAAAGATAGATTCAAGCCGCCAATTTCCGATATTGTGGGTAGGCTGAAAAGTTGACTGCCGAACGAGAGCCGGTATATTTTTCCGTTGGTTTCCGATGAGGTGATGCCATACCACTTGCCGCATTCGCGTATGACGGATGTGCTGATAAGGCGGTTGTCGTTTCCCGGAAAAATCGGGGTCGTAAGTATATTGCTTGGCGTGATGCTGTTGGTCACCGAGTTGCCGAAATCAACGAAAGTCAGTGTGCCGTTACCGGTGTTGGTCAGCACGCCCACATAGTTGCCGCCATCCTCAACAATTTTGATGCTCCTCACCACCAAGAGTTTGTTGTTCAGATTACCCAAATCCACAACATCCGGCTTGGCGGTCAGCAAGGCTCCGAAATCCAACCGGAGCAACCGCGAGGCACTGGCATTACTGGGAAAACTGAAATTGGACGTGAAAGCGTACCAGTTGCCGCCATCTTTCACAAATTCGAGGGGTTCGGGCTTGGATATGGGAAATCCGAATACCCCCACATTCACAATGGCTGGAGTACTGTTCAAGTCAGTGCCGAAATCCAACCGGAAAAGCGTATTGTTTTCACGGCTGAAAAAGAAGCCGAACCAGTTTGACCCGTCAAATACGGTAGTGATGTTGGTGGGAATGGAGGCTGCGTCAACGGTCACCAAGGCCTTAACCTCGGGCACGCGTGCAAAATCGCCGCTGCAAAAATCCCATTCGTAGCGCACCGCCCCCGTGGAGGTGTTGGCGATATTGACCGCCTCACCGATGCAAACCGTGTCGGGCAGCGTGAAACCGGCCTGCGGACATTGCGCCTGGGCGGACAGAACGTGGAAAAATAGTATCCCCGCCAATGCCCAAACCCGCCTTGTGTGTCCGCGTGCAAAATTTTCCATCTTATGTCCCAACGGTTCAGGCAAATATACCTTACGAAATAAAAAAATCCGCAAGAATGTAAGTTCCTGTGGATTTTTCAACCGCAAGCCGGGTTTGGGGGTCTTGAAAGATTACCATTTTGCGTCACAGCCGCAGTAGCGCACGCTTTAGCTTGCGCCAAAAACCGCAGGTTTTTGTTTTTTCAAACCTGTAACGAAAAAGCAATGACAAGCGGATTGGGTTTGGCCTTTCGCAAACCTGCCTGCCGGACAGGCAGGGATACTATTTTGGAGGGTGCGCCATTGGGCGGCCATTATGGCCGCACCTACGGTTTTCACGCCAGTGCCGTTTCCGCATATTCGGCATACACTTGGCGCAGGCCGTCTTCCAGGCGGGTTTTATACGTCCAGCCAAATCCCGACAGCTTGCCCACGTCCATCAGTTTGCGCGGCGTTCCGTCGGGTTGGCTGGTGTTCCAGGTTACGGTTCCTTGGTAGCCGGTGGTTTGCTGCACCAGTTCGGCCAATTCCTTGATGCTGACATCCTCGCCCGTGCCGATATTGACCAAGCCGGGTTCGTTATAGGTTTCCATCAGGTAAAAGCAGGCATCGGCTAAGTCGTCGGCGTGCAGGAATTCGCGGCGCGGCGTACCGCTGCCCCACACCTCGACGGTGGGCGAGCCGTTGAGTTTGGCTTCGTGAAACTTGCGGATCAGGGCGGGCAGCACGTGCGAATTGTGCAAGTCGTAATTGTCGTTGGGGCCGTAGAGGTTGGTGGGCATCACCGAAATAAAGTTGCAGCCGTACTGGCTGCGGTAGGCATCGCACATCTTTATGCCGGCAATCTTGGCAATGGCATACGGCTCATTGGTGGGTTCGAGTTCGCCGGTCAGCAGGTAATCCTCGCGCAGGGGCTGCGGAGCCATTTTCGGATAGATGCACGACGAACCCAAAAACAGCAGTTTCTTCACGCCGTTGCGGTACGATTCGTGGATCACATTGTTCTGGATCATCATGTTTTCGTAGATGAAATCGGCACGGTAGGTGTTGTTGGCATGGATGCCGCCCACTTTTGCCGCCGCCAGAAAAACGTAATCCGGCTTCTCATCTTCAAAAAACCGCGTTACCGCCGTTTGGCTGCGCAAGTCAAGCTCCGATGAAACACGGGTAAGGATATTGCCGTAGCCCTGCGACTGCAGTTTGCGCACAATGGCCGAGCCGACCATGCCCCGATGCCCGGCAACGTATATTTTAGCGTTCTTTTCCAAGGTTTGCAGGTTTGATTGTTTTTTGTCGTGTAAACTTACATTCATTCCGCATTAATTACCGGCGGGGCGGATAGGTAATCACCGGGAAACCGTTTTTTTGCAACCGCATTGCTGGCAGGCTGGCATCCAACCGGCATAGCGGATGGAGGCAAAGGTAAAATAAAAACTCCGGTTTTGCGTTTTTGCCTCACAGCCAATTTCACGTATTCCCCTGTAAAATAGTATGTTTCCAAAAGCCCAAACCCTGCTTGTTGTGCTGCTTTGCCTGCTGCTGGGTGTTGGCAGCGTGCTGCAAGCCCAAGTGAGCGAAGACAGCCTGATGCGCGACGAAGACCCCGAAGCGGTGATACTGGCCGAGCTGGAGAAAAAAAAGGAGAAGAAAAAGGACGACAAGAAGCAACTGAAACTGCCGAAAAATGAGTTTTACGGCATCAAAACCAAGAAAAACTTCATCAAAACGTACGGCAACAACGGCACGGAAATCGAGATTTTCAACCATGTGCAGGTTTACCAGGACCCCAACCCGTACCTGCAGAATGTGCAGGAAGCCGACTGGTTTGACCCCAACAAGCGGGCAATCGTGAAAACCCCGGGTGTGGACAAAAAGGAAATGCGGCTGCTGCACGGCCCCTACCAGAAAGTGCGCGACGGCAACGTCATTGCCGAGGGCTTCTATTATCTGGGTGGCAAACATGGCCGCTGGGAAAGCTACGATGAAGATTACAAGCTGAAAAACAAGGAAAAATACTACCGGGGCTGGGCAAAAGATGCCGAAATGACGTATTGGGACACCGACCGCAAGAAAATAAAGGAATATGTGCCGGTGCATTACGGCGAGAAACACGGCATGAGCTACGCGTTTTACGAAGGTGGTCAAGTCCATACCCGAGGCAAATACGAACACAACCACCGCGTGGGCATCTGGTCTGAATACTACCAGTATAGCCGGTACAGCCGCTCCAAAAAAAAGGAAATCCGGTATCCGAAACGGGCCTTTGACAAAACCGAACCGGTCACCATCAAGGAGTGGGATGAAAAAGGCAAGATAACCTATGACCGCGACCGCGATGGCGAAAAAGCCGAGGCCGAAACCGGAACCGAGGAAGAAAACGAGAAATTCTGAAGGGTGGCGGCTTCCAAAAATAGTATCTTTTGAAAAGCCCAAACCTACTTGCTCTTCCCGAAAGCCGATGCCGGTTCCGGTCAGACACACAGTTTCTGACCAGCGTTTTGTTTTTTTCGTGGACTTTTTGACCGTATATTAATCTATCATCTTGATTATGAGTAATATACGCCGTTGGCTGCGCAATGCGCTGGGCTTTTCGCAGAAGGAAACCAACGGTTTTCTGGTGCTTTCCGGTGCCATGGTGCTCATTGCGGCCACGCCGTTTGTGGTGCCGCTGCTGTTTCCGGCTCCCGAACATAACCGGATCGCCGACCACCGGCAACTGGACAGCTTGGTAGCGGTGCTGGAAGCCCAAAAGCCGGAGGAAAACCGCTATGCCGACAACCGCTACCCGGCGCGGAAGGCGGTTTTTGAAGTGGACAAGACACGCGTGCTTTTCCCCTTCGACCCAAACCTGATTGATGCCGCCCAATGGCAGTCGCTGGGGTTGCCCAGATTCCTGGCCGAACGCATACTCAAGTACCGCAGCAAAGGCGGTAAATTCCGCACCAAAAGCGATTTGAAGCGGATTTACGATTTTCCCGAACCGCTATACCAGCAATTGCTGCCCTACATCCAACTGCCCGAAAACGCGGAATACCGTGCCCGGAATAGTACCTTTGAAAACACCAAAACCCCCTACGGTTCGCGTGAGCCGCCGCCAGCATTTGCCAGCAAATTCCCGAAAAAAGCCTCCGGCAATTTCCGTCTGGACTTGAGCACCGCCGACACCACCGAGCTGAAAATGGTGCGCGGCATTGGTTCGGGAATATCGCGGCGCATTGTAAAATACCGCGACGCGCTGGGCGGCTTTGCCAACCTGGATCAAGTGCGCGAAATTTACGGCTTGGATTCCACGGTGATTGATGAGTTGATGAAATTCGCGTATCTGCCTGACCATAAGGCGTTGAAAAAACTGCCGGTCAACTCGGCCACCATCGAAGCACTCGATGCCCATCCGTACATTTCGCCAAAACTGGCCAAAGTCATTGCCGCCTACCGGCAGCAGCATGGCCGGTTCAACACTCCCGCCGATTTGTCGCCAATCAGAATGCTGGACAAATCCACGCTGGAAAAACTCACTCCGTATCTGGGTTTTGAGTAAGTTTGCCCGTACCAGAAAACCCCGCGCCAAACCATGACCACCGCAGCCACACTCATACTCGACCAGACGCAGGTTTTGCAGAAAATCAAGCGGATTGCCTACGAGATTTATGAGAACAACGCCGACGAGCAGGAAATTGTGTTGGCGGGGATTTATGACAAGGGATACCGATTTGCGCAGTTGCTGCAAACGCAATTGCAAGCGATTTCGCCGCTGCAAGTGCGCCTGATACGCGTGGATCTGGAAAAACTCACGCCGGTGCAAAGCAACGTCACCCTTGATTGCGACCTTAATTCGCTGGCTGGCAAAAGCATTATCCTGCTCGATGATGTGCTTAACACCGGCCGTACGCTGGCGCACAGCCTGCAACCTTTCCTGTCGGTGGCGGTCAGCAAAATACAAGTGGCGGTTATCGTGGATCGCAGCCACAAGCTGTTTCCCGTTGCCACCGACTTTGTGGGCTATGCATTGTCCACCACGCTGCAAGAACACATTGAAGTGCGCCTCGAAGACGAAAACGCGCTGGGAGTGTATCTGAGTTAGCATCCGGAAAGCCTCTCCTTCCCGAAAACACCGAACAAAAGCACTGATTTTCAGTGGTTTGTAATATTTCCTTTAATTCCGTCCCCGTATTGCGCATCCGCACCCTTAATTTTAAACTTGTATTCTCAGGCGAGCAGGTCAGTAATGAAAAAACTACAGGAAACAGTAAAAGAATTGTTTGATGCCAAGACAACCGCCAAAAACCGGATCATGCTGGTTGTTTTGGCCTCTGCGGTCACGGCCTTTGTGGTCTTGGCCAGCATCGGTTACGCAAACTACCGCACTCAAAGCCAAACACTTGCCAACATAAACGCCGCCCAGCAAGTGCTGAACCGGAGCGAAACGTTGCTGAACCGGCTGATGTATATTCGTTCGGAGATAAAAGATTACACGGGCGACAGCACCGACAACGATAATATATACCGGCTGATTGCCAATGACTTGGACAGCATTGCTCAGTTCGTTGCCAACGATGACTACCAAAAGGGCAGGGTGGGAATGATGATGCAACTGGCCACCGACTGCCCGGCGCAACTTCGGGCCATACTGGCCTCTGACAAGTGGGCCAATACCGGCCGGAATTCAAAGGCCGCCCGTTTTTTCAGGGCCGATGCCCAATGCCGGAGTAAACTCAAGGCGGCCATGGCCGAAATCAGGGAAATGGAATGGCTGAAAACCAACAACTACCGCAAAGACCTGGCCGAGCAGCAATTCAACTCGTTTTTGCGCAACCTCATTGCCATTGCCGTTGCGCTGCTGTTTGGTTTTGCGAGCCTGTTCGTTTTTTTCCGCGACCGCCAAGACCGCACCAAAGTGGAGAACAACCTGACGGAATTGAACCTGAACAAGGACAAGTTTTTCTCGATCATCAGCCATGACTTGCGCGGCCCCACGGCCAACATCGTGCGCTTGTCGGAGTTTCTTATGGAGCCGAACCTGACCGAGGAAGACAACCGAACCATGCTCTCGCATTTGCACAAGTCGGCGCAAAACCTGCAAAAACTGCTCGAAAACCTACTCAGTTGGGCAAAATTCCAGATGGGAAGGCTTGACTACACGCCAACGCCCGTAGAACTGTCGGCCCTTGTTAATGAAAGCATCAGCCAAGTGGGTTCCATGGCGGCCGAAAAATCAATCCTGATCAAAAACAAGGTTCCGCTGCGCACCTACGCCTATGCTGACGACCAAATGATCCTGATGGTGATGCGCAACCTGCTCGTCAATGCCCTCAAATTCAGCAACCCGTCGGGGCAGGTGCTAATCTCGGCCACCGAAAAGCCGCACGAAGTGGAGATTTCCGTAACGGATACGGGCATCGGCATGAGCCAAGACACGGTGGGCAAACTGTTTCGCATCGGCAACCACTTTACCACGCTGGGAACCTCCAACGAAAAGGGTTCGGGCTTGGGCCTGATCTTGTGCATGGAACTGCTCGAAAAAAACAACGGCAGCATCCGCGTGAGCAGCGAAAAAGACAAAGGCACCACCTTCACCTTCACGCTCCCCAAACTGGACGGACCGGAAAAACCGTAAGGGCGGCCCTTGCAGCCGCCCAATAGCGCACCCGCCAAAATAGTATCTTTTGAAAGGCCAGACCCATCCCAGCCGGGTTTGGACTTTTCAAAAGATACTATTTTTTTATCCTTCCCACTTGCACTTTCCGAAAGCCTCAGGGCGCGTACGGAAACGAAACCGGGTCGGGGAAAAGGAATTCGTAGCCCAACTCGCGACTCACTTTCGCGCTGCTCACAAGCTTGTAGCCGGGCGTTTGCGAATCGTCGTACATGGGTGGTGCGTAGCCGAATTCCTGCACGTTACGGGCGTATATCTCGCGGCGCGCCGGGTGCCGGGGCGCGACAATGTTGTAGGTCTCGCCCCATTTCTCCTGCCGGATAATTTCATAAATAATCCGCACCACATCGTCGCGGTGCACAAAATTAACGGGCACATTTCCCGTCGCAACCGTCTTGCCAGCCACGTATTTGCCCGGAATCCGGTTATAGCCCATCAGTCCGCCGCACCGCAGCACGGTGGCGCGGGGTAGGCCGTTTTCCAATGCTATTTCCTCAAGCACAACCTTCTCGGCTTTCACCATGGCATTGCCCTCAGTTACCACCGATGTTTCAGTAGCGGTCTGGCGATTTTCGGGATAGACGGACGTGGAGCTGATGTAGATTATTTTCACATAGGAAAAAATCAACGGATACGTGAAATGCCGTATCTGCGCGGCGTGGGCATCATGGCCGTACACATCCGTTTGCGGCGGAATGTTGATGATGAGAATATCCGTTTGCAGGAACTCGCGCCACTCGTCCAGCTTCCCGGCATTCATGCGGGCAGCCCCGATCCGCAAATCAAACAGGAACGGATTAATGCTTTTTTGCGCCAGTAGGGGCAGTTTTTCCGCGGAAGTTGTGCTGCCTTTCACCGCAAAGCCTTTGGCCAGCAGAAACTCCGCCAGCGGCAAACCCAGCCAGCCGCAACCCAGAATGGAAATTGTCTTGCTCATAAATCAAAGGCCTCCCCTAAATCCCCCCGAAACCCGCCTGCCGGCGAGGCAGGGAGGGGACTTTCAAACAGACGGGTTTAGCGTTTTCAAAACATACTATTTTGTTTTTTCCTCCCCCTCCCACGCCAAGTCGTGGCTTTCAGCTTCGGAGGGGGTTGGGGGAGGCCGCTGGGGGATTTTTCACAACAATTCGCGCACGTGCCGGCCAATGTTTTCGGCAAGCTTTTCGGTAGGCAGGTCGTTGGTATCTCCCCCGAAAGGGTCTTCTATTTCCTCGGCAATCAGCTCCACGCTGGCCAGCACGTAAAACACAAATGCCACCACCGGAATCACCCAATACCCGAGTGTGAACACAAACGTGAAGGGAATGGTCATGACGTAGAAGAAGATGAATTTTTTCAGGAACACACTGTACGAATACGGAATGGGCGTGTTTTTGATGCGTTCGCACGCCCCGGCAATGTCCGTGAATGCTTGCAGATCGGCGGTCAGCACAATCAGTTGCGCGTCTTTCAGCATTCCGGCCGCGTACAGTTGCGCCACGCGCTGGGTCATGAGCGAAGCCACTTGATTGGGCACGTGCTTGCCGCGATCCAAGGCTTTAAGTTCGGGATGTTCGCGTTCGTCAAGTGCCAGACGCGTTGCTTCTGAATGCAGATGAACCGACAAAACGGAGGCGTAAAGCGGATTGGTGCGCCGGAAAAACGACCGGCCATCTTCATCCTCGGGTAGCATGGCATTGATCTTGATAGCCAAGTTGCGGCTGGTGTTCACCAGGCTTCCCCACAGTTTGCGGCCCTCCCACCAACGGTCGTAGGCGGTATTGGTGCGGAACACGAGCAGCAGCGAAATCACAAAACCCAGCAGGCTGTGCATCACAGACACATTTTTGATGCGGTTGTTTTCCGAAATGTCCCAATATTCCAATTCCATATAGGCCACCAACGCCGCGTACAGGGAAATGGCGACCAGCATCGGGAACAGCTGCCGAACAGTATCCGATTTGTGAACCCGGAAAATGAAGGTAAACCAGTCTTTGGGGTTGTAGGTAATCATGTACAGCGAGGGTTAAATCCGCACCTTGACGGATTGCAAATTCCGAACAACACGGACGCGCGGCGGGTTTCGTGTTTTTGAAACATACTATTTTGAAAACGCCCCCGATACCAAAGGGGAGCAAAAACAAAACAGTATCTTCCGGAAAGCCCAAACCTCCCTTTGTGGTTTCCGGCGCAGCACGAATCCGGCGTTAATCTGCCCGCAAGCCCGCCATGACGGGTCTTGGCGTTTTGCCCTTAAAACCTTGGCGGCCAACCGTAAGCAGCAAGCCTGACCGGGCGGTGGCAAACGTAAGACAATAATTTAAAATAGTATATATTTGAAGTCGCAAACCCCGTTTCCAGTGGAAAACAGTTGGCTTACCGTTCAGCAAACCGCGCAACGCCTCTACGTATTATTCATACAATGGCTGCGCCGCCCCAAGAACCTTTTGGAAAAGGTCTGGATCGGGTTTTTCATACTGCTCATTTTTTTCCGGCTGTACTTGTGGAGCGTGGAACACAATTTCCTGAACCTGTACGGCGAGAGTCCCAGCATTGAAAAAATCCAGAACCCGAAGGTCGACAAGCCTTCCGAGCTTTACACCGCCGATGGCGTGCTGATTGGGCGGTATTACCGCGAAAACCGCAATCCGGTCACCTACAAGGAGATTCCCGCCGTGATGGTCAATGCGCTGGTTGCCACCGAGGATGCGCGTTTCTACACGCATTCGGGCATTGATTTGAGGGCGTTGCTGTCGGCTTTCTGGGATGCCGCCACCGGCGATGCACGCGGAGCCAGCACGCTGACGCAGCAACTGGCAAAAAACCTGTACAAGACCCGCCGCCAGAGTTCGCGCGGACTGCTCACCAAGGTTCCCGGCCTGAGCACCCTCATTGCCAAAACCAAGGAGTGGATGACTTCGGTAAAGCTCGAACGCACCTACACCAAGCAGGAAATCATCACGCTATACCTGAACACCGTTGATTTCGGCAGCAATGCGTACGGCATCAAGACGGCGGCGCAAACGTTTTTCAACACCACGCCCGACAAGCTGAACATCCAGCAATCGGCGGTGCTGGTAGGCCTGCTCAAAGCCCCGACCTATTACAGCCCGGTGCTGAACCCCAAAAATTCGCTGCGCCGCCGCAACACGGTAATCGGGCAGATGGCGCGCTACGGTTACCTATCGGCTGCCGAAGCCGAAAAAGCATCGGCGGAGCCAATCAAACTGACTTACCGCGCGGCACAGCACACCGACGGCCCGAACACGTATTTCCGTACCGCCATCAACACGTTTCTGGAAGGCTGGTGCGAGAAAAACGACTTGGACCTGTACACTGACGGCTTGAAAATACACTGCACCATTGATTCGCGGATGCAACGCTACGGTGAGGAAGCCGTGACCGAACGCATAAAAATCATGCAGCAATTGTTTGAAAACCACTGGCGCGGCCGCAACCCGTGGACGAGCAACGCGGGTGTGGAGGCGGCCAATTTCATAGAAAACAATGCCAAACGCACGGATTTGTACAAGTATTTGGTCAAGAAATACGCCAAAACCCCCGATTCGGTGTGGATTGTGATGAACACCCCCAAAAAGATGACGGTTTTTTCGTGGAAGGGCGATAAGGAGATGGAAATGAGCCCGATGGACTCAATCCGGTATTACAAGCATTTCCTGCACGCCGGCCTAATGACCATGGATCCGTTTACGGGCTACATCAAGGCTTGGGTGGGCGGCATTGATTTCCGGCATTTTCAGTTCGACCACGTAAAGCAGAGCAAGCGGCAGCCCGGCTCCACGTTCAAGCCGTTCGTGTACTTGGCCGCCATTGACCAAGGCTGGGCCCCGTGCGACAAAGTGCAGGATATCCGCAAGACATTCAATTACATTGAGGATGGCCAACCCAAATCGTGGACTCCCAGCAACGCGACGGGCAGTTTTACGGGCCGGCAAATGACGCTGCGCCACGCGCTGGGCCGCTCCGTGAACTCGGTGACAGCGCAACTGACCGAGAAAGTGACACCCGTGGCCGTGGCCGATTACGCGCACCGGGTGGGCATCAAAAGTTTTGTGAAGCCGGTTCCCAGTATTGGCCTGGGGTCGGGTGAGGTGAGCATCATGGAAATGACGGCGGCTTACGGCACGTTTGTCAACGAAGGCATCCATTCGGAACCGATCCTGGTCATGCGCATCGAAGACAGCAAAGGCAACATCATCCATCAGTTCACGCCCGAACGCAAGCGGGTGCTGAGCCAAGAAACCGCGTGGCTCATGATCCATATGCTCAAGGGCGGCATTGAGGAGCCGGGCGGCACGGTGCAGAACCTGTGGTCGTTTGATCTGTTCCGGGGCAACGAACTGGCGGGCAAAACCGGCACCTCGCAAGACCAGGCCGATGGCTGGTTCATGGGTCTGAGCAAGGATTTGGTGACGGGCGTGTGGATGGGCGGCGATGATGCGGTGATCCATTGGCGCAGCCTTGACTTGGGCGAAGGTGCCAAAACCGCGCTGCCGGTGTATGGCCGGTACATGGAAAAAGTGTATTCCGACAAGTCGCTGGGCATTACGATGGGCTACTTCCCCAAACCGAAAGTGGCCATCGGCAAAGCGTTCCGCTGCATCACGATAGTGCCCAAACGGGTAGTTGTCTCGCTTGACTCGCTGCGGCTCGATGGCTCGGGCGACCTGCCGACCAGCGAAACGGACAGCCTGTGAACTGCCCCGCCAAAATAGTACGCCACGGCGCACAAGTATCTTTCAAAAGTGCCAAACCCGCCTTTGGGTATCCACGGTTTCCCGGCTGCCATCCGCGAAAAAGTCCGGCTCGGCATCTGCCACCGAACGCAGCCGGCAATAGTATGGCTTGAAAACGAAAAACCCGCCGGTGTGCGGGCAGGTTTTTCATGCTTTCATTTATACAGGTCAGGCAGGTTTTCTATTACGGGGGCAAGGCAGCCGGTTTATTCAGAGGGGTTTTTGAAGGCCGTTGAGCAAATTCTTGAACTCATCCATCCGCGCTGAAACCTCACTGATGCGGCGGCGCAGCATCTCGATTTTGTTGCGGTTTATTTCTTTCAACTGCGCGTTGGTCTTCACCAATTCGCCACACACAGCCAAGCCCGAAAGTGTTTTCAAGTAGAACGCGGCACCGGCAACAATGATTGACTCCGTCTGGTTCTCGCGTTGCTGGTTTGCCAGCATCACTTGTTCCTCACACCATGCGGTAGCGAGTCGGTTGCTTGTCTTGTTTTGACGCATGATTGGGTTTCAAGTATGGGTTTGGACGATAGTCTTGTGCAGGTTAAAAATCCCGGTGCGACTGCCACGCCAAAAAATAAACGGGGTGGAATGCTGTTTTGTACCAACGTTTCTCAAAGCTAAATATAAATTTCATTACAAAGATGCTTTTTTCGATGAATGGGTTTATTTCGCACACGAATGCGGAAACGCACCCGTGTTCTGTGTCTCCCGGAGCCAACCTAACCATAAATCCGCCCCTAACCGTCCAGCCAAGCGCATTTTCCCCTCGTTTTCTTACTCCGGCCCAAAATACCCGCCGGTTACCTTTGCCCCACCCAAAGGACGGGCTTTGTGTGGCAAATGCCGGTGCCGAATGGGGCGCAAGCACCGCACACAAACCGGTTCGGGAGCCAGAAAGCAGACGCTATTTTTGTAACAAGGCTACAAAAACAGTATCTTTGAAAATGCCCAAACCCGCCTTTTTGAGTATTTTCCATAGCACGGATATTTACGGTAGAGCGGGTTTGCCGATGCCATTGCAATCGCTTGCCTTTGGTGGGCGGCAGTTTTTTTACCAAAGCAGAAACCACCACTGAATCCATTATCCATAGCAGTATTACCGGTTTTTATTTTTAGCGGCGGCATGAGTCACCATCCGCCTGAATCACTTGCCTGAACAGCCACCCAAACCATCTGGAGCATGTATGCGGTTACCGTTTGGGAGTATTTCTCCCACCAAGGGGCAACGGCCAGCCTTTCGCCCAAACATTACAAGAGCGTTATCCTCACCAACCAGATCAGCGTTACGGCGGCCTTGTTTTCCGTTCTGCTGGCAGTGCTGTACTATGCCCTGTCGCTGACCCCGCTTTTCATCAGCGAGTACCTAACGTTTATAATCCTGATGTCATGTGTGTGGCTCAACCACTTGGGCCGCCAACGCTGGGCGTTCTACCAAATGGCCAAAGCGGTGCTTTTTTTGGTCATCAATGTCAATATCTTCTTCACTTCATCAACGCTGGGCTACGAAAGCGGCTTCCATTTACTCTATTACGCCGCGCTGCTGGGCATGATGCTGTTTTACAACCTGCACAAGCGGCTTATTTTTCTGGTGGCGGGCTTGGTGGTCTCGCTCACGTGCATTGCCCTGCTCGAAAGCACCAATTATTCCCTGTTTGCGGTGCGCACTCTCTCGCCGAAGGTGTTGCATCTCATCTATTTCACCTCGCTTATCACCAGCCTATCGCTGTCGCTGCTGTTCGCGTTTTATTTCAACCGCATCACGGTGCGGCAACAGGAATCCATGGCAGTGGCGCAGCACCAGTTGGAGGCGATATTTGAAAACTCGTACGATGCCATTGCCCTGGTCGATCCGCGTACCAACCTGATCCACGCCTGCAACCACAAGGCCACCGGGTTGTTTGGCGTGGATGACACCAGCGCCCCCATGATTGGCCGTAACGTGGAGCAGTTCCAGAAACACCCCCTGACCCAAACCGAAAAGCGGCATATTCTGCGCGCACTGCACCGGCAGGGTCGTTGGGTGCACGGCCCGGAACTGGTTACGGCGCGAGGCGAACCCTTTTGGGGAGATGTGGGCGTGACACTGCTGAAAGTGCGCGGCAAAACCCTGCTCCTGATTCGCATTGCCGATGTGACAGCAGCCAAGGTAGCCGAAACCAACCTGCGCAAAAGCGAATCGGCCTTACGCGAAGCCCAGCGGCTGGCGCGGATCGGCAGTTTTGAATTTGACCTGCCCGCCCGCAAAGGAGAGGTTTCAGAAGAATTTTACCGGATTTTCGGGGTTGGCTTGGGCGAGGAATTCGCATTTGACCGGCTTATGGCCTTGATGCTGCCCGGCTACGACATGGCCCTGCGGGAAATCATGGAGCAGTCGGCACCCGAGAGCCATACGTTCAAGTTTGAATGCCGCGCCAGACAGGCCGTGAGCGGCAGCCCGGTTCACCTTCAGTTGCTCGGCAAAATAGTATCTTTTGAAAACGGCAAACCCGCCCGGATGGTAGGCACAATCCAAGACATAACCGACCGGAAACTGCGCGAGATAGAACTGATAAAGGCAAAGAACATGGCCGAACAGGCATCGGTGGCAAAAGAGCAGTTCCTGTCCACGATGAGCCATGAGGTTCGCACGCCCATCAACGCCATCCTCGGAATGTCGCATTACCTGCTTCATGACAATCCGCAACCCCAACAGATCGAAAACCTGGAAGTGCTGCAATTCTCGGCCGAAAACCTGCTGCTGCTCGTCAACGACATTCTGGATTTGAACAAGTTGGAGGCGGGCAAGATAGAATTCGAGGAAATCGGGTTTGATTTCAGGCACACCATCCGGCGCATCACGCAGACCCACTTGTACAGTGCCGCCGAGAAAGGCCTGCTGTTCACGTGCGATATTGACGGCAACATTCCGGCTACCGTACTCGGCGACCCGGTTCGGCTGGCGCAAGTGCTGAACAACCTGCTGAGCAATGCCATGAAATTTACGGAGACGGGCTGGGTGAAGATGGAAATGGAACTCAACAGCCAGACCGAAAACAGCCTTGAAATCAACTTTTCGGTGGAGGATTCGGGCATTGGCATCGCCAAAGACAAACTCGACCTTGTTTTCGAAAGTTTCACGCAGGCCAGCAGCGATACCACCCGCAAATATGGTGGCACCGGCTTGGGCCTGACCATCACCAAGCGGCTGCTGGAACTCCAAAACAGCATCATCTATGTAAAAAGCGAGTTGGGCAGCGGTTCCGGTTTTTATTTCACCCTCCGCTTCAAAAAACCGGCCGTCCACCAGATTCCGGTCGCCATCAACGCAAAAACATTCAGCGGGCATCCGCTCAAAGGTGTACGACTGCTTGTGGTGGAAGACAATGAAATAAACCGTTTGGTGACGGCCAAGTTTCTGGACCGCTGGGAAATACTGTACGACTACGCCGTGGATGGCGAAAAGGCACTGGACAAGATTGCGGCCAACACCTATGACCTGGTACTCATGGACTTGCAACTACCCGGCATAGACGGCTTTGAAACCACCCGGCGCATACGCAGCCACAGCGCCGTGCCGGTACTGGCCATGACCGCCTCGCCACTGTCGGAAGTAAAGGACCGGATTTTTGGGGCGGGCATGGACGACTACATCCTCAAACCATTCCAGCCCGACGACCTGCTGCGCAAAATCACTAAATATGCCACTTGTTCCATTACGGAAAAACCAGCCGCGCAGCCCGATTTTGTGGCTCCCGTCACGGATACTTCCGCTTTCAGGCCAATGCTGAACTACGGGAAAATACTGGAACTGACGGCCGACAACGACAACTACCGCCAACTGCTCACACAGTCGTACATCAAGCTTTTGGGGCAGTTGAAAACGGATTACGAGAACGCCCTGCTGGCCGGAGATTTGTCGCAGTTGCGCTTCATAATCAATTACATAGAGCCGCCATTCACGTTCTTGGAAGTTACCGGCACCCGCGAAGAAATCATGTTTGGCATCAAACTCATAGAAAAACCCGTCAGCGACATCAATATCCTTAACCGCTCCATCGAACGGATCCACAACTATTGCAACCAGCTTGCGCGGGAATTGGAAGGCCGTCTTCTTGAAAAATCAGCCTGATTCTGCCCGTAAGCAAGCCAAGGGTCGGGTTTGGTGTTTTTGAAACATACTATTTCCAAACGCAACGATTTCACGCTTCCCATCCGTCAAAAGCCATGGATTTCGGAAAACTGCCCTCCATCAACCACGTGGATTTCACGATGCCACCCGACCATCCCGATACGGCGGCGGTGCTGGCTGCATCTGGCGCGGGCGGGCCGCAAATATACGTGGGATGCCCCGTGTGGACGTGCAAGGAATGGCTGGGAAAATGGTATCCGGCCACGGCCCGCGAAAAGGACTACCTGCATTTCTACGCGCGGCAGTTCAACACCATTGAACTGAACACCACGCACTACCGCATTCCCGAGGCGGCCACCATCAGGCGTTGGCGGGCATCGGTGGGCCAAGGTTTTTCGTTTTGCCCGAAGTGGCCTCAACAAATCAGCCACGACAACCTGCTGCAAAACACGGATGCGGCCAGCCGGGCATTCGCGGATTCGGTTCTGGGATTCGGGGAAAACTTGGGCGTGTCGTTCCTGCAACTGCCACCGGGTTTTTCGCCCCGGCAGCACGG
>JANPIL010000126.1:0-16613 GCA_031424975.1 Sphingobacteriales bacterium | reverse complement strand
TTCGAGCCGAAATTTAAAGCCGAATTGGAAACGGCCATGGCGCGGATTGCCCCGGTGTTGGTCAGCCCGACAACCGGCGGCATCCAGGAGTGGATTGAGGACTACACGGAACCCGAAATCGGCCACCGCCACATTTCGCACCTGTACGGCCTGTTTCCCGCCGACCAAATCACCACCCGCACACCCGAACTGTACGCCGCCGCCCGCAAGTCGCTGGAACGCCGCCTGGCGGGCAACCCGAATGCGGATGCCGAAGAGGCGAAAAACCGTTACCAAAGTTACGGGAGCTACTTGGACGGCAAGAGTTTCGGCGGCTGGCAGAGCGTGTGGATCAGCATGATGTGGCTGCGGCTCGGCGAGGCCCAGCAGGCATACCGGCACCACCAATACCAGTTGGAATTCGGGATGCAGCCCAACTTTTTCGGCTCGGCCTACCAACTGGACGGCACTTTCGGCTCCACGGCCGTTGTGGCCGAGATGCTGCTGCAAAGCCACGCCGGGGCGTTGCACCTGCTGCCCGCCCTGCCCCGGCAATGGCCGACCGGCCACGTGAAAGGCTTGCGGGGACGCGGCGGCTTTACGGTGGATATGGAATGGCGCAACGGCAAACTGGCCGGATCGCGGATTGCGGCAAAAACCGGTGGCACTTGCCGCATCCGCACGCAACTGCCCGTCCGGGTGACGCTCAATGGCAAAGCGGTGGCAAGCCGCCAACCCGAAACAGGCGTGACCGAATTCAACACGCTGCCCGGCAAGACGTATGTGCTGACTGCCAAACCGAATTGAATCCGGGCCTTTCATGCAGACAAAAACCTGCGGCGGGTTTGGGGTTTTTGGAAGATACTATTTTAACTCATGTCACGCAAAAATTCATCCGGACTGTCCTTGCGAACCCGTCATTGCGAGGAACGAAGCAATCTGCCAGGTTCCATCGGCCCGCAACGTTTCCGTTCGGGCGTGTCCGGCCCGAAAACAGGCTTGCGGGGCGGCTTTTGGCGTGCCTGCCCGTGGACGGATTGCTTCGTTCCTCGCAATGACGGTTCTTTTATGCCTGCGTAACATCAGTTTTCGGTTCTCTGATGCTTTGGCTTGGAGCGAAAGCATCGGTAGGGGGTTTGTCCATTTAAAAAGATACTATTTTGCCCGCCGCCGGAAGCATCATTATTAACCCATCAAAAAATCGTTAACCTATGACAAACCGCAGAGAATTCCTGAAAACCACCTCGTTGTCGGCAGCGGGTTTGCTGCTCGCCAGCCCGTTAGCGGCCCAGACTTTGGCCAAGGCCGCCAACGACCCGTACCTGCTCCGTTTCCGGCAAATCCACTTGGACTACCACACCAGCGGACTGATTGAAGACGTGGCCGCGCAGTTTGACCCCGCCGAGTTTGCGGCCGCGCTGAAAAAGGCTTCCGTCAATTCAGTCACGTGTTTTGCCCGCTGCCACCACGGCTACATTTATTACAACACTAAGAGAAACCCCGAACGCAAGCATCCCTTTTTGAAGCGCAACCTGCTCAATGAGCAAATAGAAGCCTGCCGCAAGCAGAATATCCGCGTGCCGATATACACCACCGTGCAGTGGGACAAGTTTACGGCCAACCAGCACCCCGAATGGCTCATGCGCGATGCCGAGGGCAAGCCTTTCACCTTCGGCGAGAAAACCTTTGACGCAGGTTTTTATGAACACCTCGACATCCTGACCCCGTACCGCGATTTCCTGAAATCGCACCTGACCGACCTTTTCGAGTCGGTTCCTGTGGACGGCCTGTTCCTGGACATCCACCACGTGTACCCCAATGCCAACCGGGCGGCCATTGATGCCATGCTCAAGAAAGGCCTGCGCCCCGACAACGAAGTGGCCCGCTACAATTTCTACCGCGAAGCCATCCGTGAATACAAGGCTGAACTGACCGCCTTCGTGGCCAAACTGGACAAGAACTGCAAGGTTTTCTTCAACGGCGGGCACATCGGGCCGCTCATCCGCCCCGAACTGCCCAGCTACAGCCACCTGGAACTGGAGTCGCTGCCGTCGGGCGGGTGGGGCTATTTGCACTTCCCGCTCACGGCGCGTTATGCCCGCAACCTGGGCAAGGACATCATGGGCATGACCGGCAAGTTCCACACCTCTTGGGGCGATTTCCATTCGCTCAAGAACCGGGCTGCCCTGGAGTTCGAGTGCTTTTCGATGCTGGCTATGAACGCCAAATGCTCCGTGGGCGACCAACTGCACCCGCGCGGCCGCCTCGATGCCGCCACCTACGATTTGATCGGTTCGGTTTACGGACAAGTGGCCCAAAAGGAAGCCTGGTGCGAAGGCGCGAAAGCCCGGACGGACATTGCCGTGTTCAGCGCCGAGGAGTTTTCGGGCTACAACATGAACGCCCGCACGCCCGACCAGATGATGGGCGCGGTCAGGATGCTCCAGGAAGGCAAGCACCAGTTTGATGTCGTGGATTCGCAGTCCGACCTTTCGGGCTACAAGGTGGTGGTCATGCCCGACGTGATTCCGGTGGACGAGAAGATGAAACAGAAACTTGCCAGCTATCTGGCGGGCGGCGGTTCACTGATTGCCTCGTACCAGTCCGGCCTCTCGCCCGACGGCAAGGATTTCAACCTGCCCCAAATGGGCATCTCGCTGGTGGGCGAGGCTCCGTACAGCCCCGATTTCATTGCCCTGAAAGGCGGCGCGATGGGCAAAAACCTGCCCGAAACCGAACTGGTGATGTACCAGAAGGGAATGCAGGTGAAAACCGCCGCCGCCACGGTGCTGGCCGACACAAATGTGCCCTATTTCAACCGCACGTGGGAGCATTTCAACTCGCACAAGCACACGCCGTCGGCGGGCAAAGCGGGCTATCCGGCCGTCACGCAAAACGGCAAGGCGATTTATTTCATGCACCCGGTCTTCACGCAGTACGCCAAAAACGCTCCCCGCTGGTGCCGCCAGATGTTCCTCAACGCCTTGGATATCCTGCTGCCCGAGCCACTGGTCAGGGCCGCAGCCGCACCCACGGCCTTGCTGGCCACGCTCAACGAGCAGAAAGCCCGCAACCGGCAAGTGCTGCATCTGCTGTATTACGTGCCCGAACGGCGGGGCAACGATTTTGATGTGGTCGAGGATGTGGTGCCGCTGTTCAATACCGCAATCTCGGTGAAGACGGAGGCAAAACCCGTGGCAATCACCACCGTACCCGAAAACAAGCCCCTGGCCTTTGAATACAAGAACGGCCGCTGCGAACTCGTGCTGCCCGAACTGAAAGGCCACCAGATGGTGGAATTGAAGTTTTAACCGATGCCCCGGCAGCCACGTGGCCGTACTTTTCAAGTCCGGCGGGCAGGCAGGCGCGATTCGGGACAAAAATAGTATGTTCCGGAAAGGCCAAACCCCCTTGTCATTCCGACGCAGGAGGAATCCGGGATACAACTCTGGCAGGTTTTGAACTCTGCCATAGTTACGGCAAGCGAAGGTCCGGATTCCTCCTCCGTCGATAATGACAAAAACCACCGTGGACTGCGGGCCGTTGTCTGTGGACTAAAATAGTATCTTCCAAAAACCCCAAACCTGCCTAATCCCAACCCATGAAACTGTACCGAACCACCGCTGGAATTGCCGTTGAAGCCGACGGAAGCCTGTATATCTTGCCCGAACAAAACTGGGACGCTTGCATCAACCGCGACGGACTGCACGGGTTGCTACAAGCCGAAATCCGCGAGCTGCCGCCGTTGGGAAATGACTGGATAGCTTCGCAGACCATTCTGGCACCTATCCAAAGCCAGGAAATCTGGGCGGCGGGTGTCACGTACCTGCGCAGCCGCAACGCCCGCATGGAGGAATCAAAAGAGGCGGGCGGCGACACGTTCTACGACAAGGTGTACGATGCCGAGCGGCCCGAGATATTCTTCAAGTCCACCGCGCAGCGCACCGTGGGGCCGGGCGGCACGGTGCGCATCCGCAAGGATTCCACGTGGGATGTGCCCGAACCCGAACTGACGCTGTTCATCACCACATCGGACCGGATAGCGGGCTACACCATTGGCAACGACATGAGTTCGCGCAGCATCGAGGGCGAAAACCCGCTGTACCTGCCCCAAGCCAAAATGTACGAGGGATGCGCCGGGTTGGGGCCGTGCCTCTACGTGCCCGAAAACCCGATTGCCGCCGATGCGGAAATCACGTTGGAAATAAACCGGGGCGGCCAGCGGGTTTTCCACGGCAGCATAGCCATCAGCCAGATGAAGCGGCGGCACACCGAACTCGTGGATTTCCTGTTCCGCGAATGCGCCTTCCCCCACGGCTGCTTTCTGATGACCGGCACAGGCATTGTGCCCGCCCATCCGTTCACGCTGCAAAGCCGCGACGAAATCCTGATCACCATCAGCCACATCGGCACACTTAGGAATATTGTCGGATAAATCAAACAAACATACGGCTTTCGCCCCCCTCTCAGTAGGAGAGGGGTCGGGGGTGAGGTCTCTCACAATCAAACCAAACCACCAATAGCATGGAAATCACCGGCGGACAACTCATCGGAAATAGTATCTCTAAAAAAGGCGAAACCTCCTTCACCGGTTTCAATCCGGTAACCAACACGCCCTTGGCGGCGGTTTTTCACGAAGCCACCGAAGCGGAAATCCACGAAGCCGTGGCCTTGGCGGATGCGGCATTCTGGCAGTACCGCAAAAAAACCGGGGCCGAACGCGCCGCTTTCCTGGAAGCCATCGCCGACGAAATCACGGCCTTGGGCGACACGCTGATCAAGACCGCCGCCCTGGAAACCGCCCTGCCCGAAGCCCGCATCACCGGCGAGCGGGGCCGCACGGTGGGGCAGCTTCGGCTCTTTGCCGGATTCATCCGCGATGAGAAATGGCTCAACACCATCGAAGACCAGGCCCAGCCCGACCGCCAGCCGCTGCCCAAACCGCGCATCGTGCAGAAGCAAATTCCGTTGGGCGTGGTGGCCGTATTCGGGGCCAGCAACTTCCCGCTGGCCTTCTCGGTGGCGGGCGGCGACACGGTTTCGGCACTGGCGGCGGGCTGCCCGGTGGTGTTCAAGGCCCACCCCGCCCACCCCGCCACTTGCGAACTGGTGGGCCGGGCTATTGTTGAAGCTGCCCGGCGCACCCAAATGCCCGAAGGTGTTTTCTCGATGGTGCAGGGCGTTTCGCACGGGGTGGGCACGGTCTTGGTCACGCACCCGCTGGTGAAGGCGGTCGGTTTCACGGGTTCGTACAAGGGCGGCAAGGCACTCTACGACTTGGCCGTACGGCGCGACGAACCGATTCCGGTTTATGCCGAAATGGGCAGCACCAACCCGGTTTTTTTCCTGAAAGGGGCTTTCCAGAAAGACACGGCGGCTTTGGCCGGTTCGTTTGTCGGCTCCATCACGCAGGGCGTGGGGCAGTTCTGTACCAATCCGGGCGTGTTTGTGGTGGGGCGCGAAGAAACCGGCTTTGTGAGCCAAGTAGCCGAAAAATTGGCGGCCACGCCCGCCGGATATTTGCTGACGGAAGGCATCAAAACCGCCTATGTGCAAGGCATTGCGCACCAGCGGCAAACCGCCGGAACCATTGCCATGACCGGTTGGGACGGCCAGAACCCAACGCCGCACCTGCTGCAAACCACCGTGGCCGCCGCACTGGAAAACCCGCAACTGACGGAGGAAGTCTTTGGCCCTTCAACAGTAGCCGTAATAACCGACAGCCCGGAAGAAATGCTCGGCTTTGCCCGCAGCCTGAAAGGCCACTTGACAGCCACCATCTTCGGTACGGAAGAAGACCTGCAAGCCAATGCCGAACTCATCGCCATCCTGACCACCAAAGTGGGGCGGCTGGTTTTCAACGGCTTTCCCACTGGCGTGGAGGTCTGCCATGCCATGGTTCACGGTGGCCCGTTTCCGGCCACCACCGATGCCCGCAGCACCTCGGTGGGCACGCAGGCCGTGTACCGCTTCACGCGCCCCGTGGCCTTCCAGGATTTTCCGGCGGGGATGGTGTAATCACGGCCGGAATGCGAAACAGTATCTTTTCCAAGTGCTAAACCCGTCCGGTTTGGCACTTGGAAAAGATACTGTTTTTGCGTGCGCCAAGTTCGGGTTTTCCCGGAAGTGGGCTTTGGCAAAGCCCGAAATTTTTTTCGGGGCCAAACCGCTCATTGCCAGCCATATCCGCCGTGCAGTCTACGGCCTGCCGGTTTTTTTAAAAAACATTTCGGGCGAGGCGGCGGTTGAAACGTCTGATATTTTTCAACCAACCAAATTTCAAACCGAACAAACATGAAAAAGATAATCCTGACGGCGGCGGCCCTGCTGCTGCTGCAAAATGCGGCATTTGCCCAAAACCGTCCCGCCAAGAAATCCCTGAAAGCCAAAACCGAAAAAGCCCCGATTGATTCGGCCAAATGGCGTGCCGAACGGTATGTCATTGACCGGGATTCGGCGTATGCCGACCCGCGCATCGGCCTAAAAAAACTCATGGGTGGCAACCGCCGCTTCGTGGAGGGAAAAAGCATCAGGCCCCGGCAGAATGCGGAAACCATCAAGAAACTTGAGAACGGGCAGCAACCTTTCGCCACCATTGTGGGCTGCTCGGATTCGCGGGTACCCAATGAAATGATTTTCGACCAGGGCCTGGGCGACTTGTTCATTATCCGCACTGCCGGACAGGTTTCGGCGGCTGCCTCTTACGGGAGCATGGAATTTGCCGCCCTGAAACTGAATACCAAGCTGATTGTGGTGCTGGGGCACACTGAGTGCGGAGCCGTGGCTGCCGCCGTGCAACGCCCCGAGAACGTACCCGGCCACATAGTGACGCTGATCAATGAGATTAAGCCAGCGGTTGCCAAATGCTCGCACCTGCCCGGCAACCCGATTAACAATGCCGTGCGGCAGAACGTGATAGACCAGGTGATGAACCTGCGCGACCTGGAACCGATCCTGCACAAAAAATACGTGGACGGCGAAATCCTCATCGTGGGTGCCGTGTACGACATCCACACGGGCAAGGTCGAATTCTTGCAGGAAACCCTGCTGAACCTGCCGCAACCCAAAGTGAAAAAATCGTGAGGAGTTGTCTCTTATACGCAGCATTGTGCCTTGGCCTTCTTCCAAGGCACAATGCCTCCGCCCAGAACACCCGCCTTGGCGACCGCAACACCATCGGCTGGTTCAATTATTTCGGGACGGTGAAACTGGGCGGGAAGTTCGGCCTGCACACCGAATACCAGTGGCGGAGGATTGATTTGACGACCCGGATGCAGCAAGGTCTGCTCCGGACGGGGGTAAATTACCAAGCGAATCCGAAAATACAAGTCCGCTTGGGCTATGCCTGGATTGAAACCGCAGCCTACGGCGAAATACCCATCAATGCGCTGGGCCGGGATTTTACCGAACACCGGGCATTCCAGATGCTGACCCTTGCCGACAAGACCGGCATACTGGATTTTTCGCACCGCTTCATGCTTGAGCAGCGTTGGGTGGGCAGGTATTCGGCACCGGCCATTGCCAGGGAGGACGAATTTGTGTTTTCCAACCGCCTGCGGTATATGTTCCGCGTGCAGGTGCCGCTGAAAGGCAAAACTATTGGAAACCGGACACCTTACGCGGCGGTTTATGATGAGATATTCATCGGGTTCGGCAGGAATGTGAACGAGAATGTGTTTGACCAAAACCGGCTGGGTGTGCTGCTGGGCTACCGGTTCAACGAAACGCTCAGGCTTGAGGTCGGCTACCTGAGCCAGATACTCCAACTGGGCCGGGAGGTGAATGGCAGAAACGTTTTCCAATACAACAACGGCCTGATTGTGAACACCCTGATAAATTTGGATTTCAGCCGCCCGGCAAAACAGTAACCGGGATTCGGCGGCGTGCGGGAGGGGTTGCGCCTTTCGGGGGCTTGTGGCGCACCAGCCGCTTTTTCGGTGCGCCACAGGTCGGTAGGCCACAGGCTCCGGATGTTGGGCCGGACACGGCTGTAAAAATAGTATCCCCGCTAAAGCTAAAAGTTCCGCCAAAGGCGGAAACGGGGCTTTCAGCTTTTAAAAACCCTAAACCCCCTTTTTTGGAAGCCGACAATTGAAAATTGGCGGCTTTTTTGTCATTGGGCTACGCGCCGGATGCCCACGAACCGGCTTTGGTAATACCGGTTGGCCATGGTGTCCAGGCACACACCCTTGCTCGACGAAGCGTGCATCCACGACAGTTTTTCGCCTTTCTGCGAAACCACGATGCCCACGTGCCCGATAGGCCCGTAGAGGTCATATCCCTTGAAAAGAATCAAATCGCCCGGTTGCGCGTCAGTCAAGGAGACGGTTTTGCCGATTTCGCCCTGTTGCGAGGAAAAATAAGGCAAGTACACGCCGTACTGGCTGAAAACGTAAAAAGTGAATCCCGAACAGTCAAACCCGGACGGCTCTTTGCCTTCGGACAGGTAGGGCGTGCCCGCCAGACTCTTGGCCAGCCGCGCGAGTTCGGTGGCATTGAACCGGTACGGAACCGCATCCGAATAGTCGTAAACGGCGTTGTAATGGTATTTCTCGTCGGTCGGGGTTGGCTCGTCCCGAACCGGTTGGTCGGTCTGGGCGTATGCCGTGCTGGCAAGGGCCAGCACCAGGATGATGGGGCGGAGCAAACCGAGTGTTTTCATGAAACAGGGAGCGAAACAGTGACTGGTACGCAAATATCAACTGTTTTGCTGTATTTTATAAATGAATTCCATGCGTTTCGCTTGCGTGACACGTAAGCGGTAATTTTTCTTGTCACCGCTTGAAAACCATTTCCCTGTGCCACTCCAAGTTTTCCCTGCCGGGATGGTGTTTTTCTTGCGTCGGCAGCAAAATTGTTTTCCCCTCAAACTGTCTGACAGCATGAGGCGATGAATTTTCGGCGAATTTACCTGACACCAGCACCTCGTACCGGTTTGTCAGCGAGATTAATCCCCGGTCAAAGGCGCGGTGCAGGGTCGGGCAAAGGGAGATTCCGTTGGTGATTGTGTCGTCATGGCTTTTGCTGAACGGGATGATATGGCACGCATCAACCATGGAGACATCAAAGGCCGCATCTATCCGCAAGCCTGAAACACAACAGGTATAATCGTATATTTTTGGCACCTCGCGCTTGAAAACCTCCCCCCTCACAAACATTTCTATTTGTCCCGATTCTTCGTCCAGTTCTTCAATCAGGCTGTCAACCCTGTTTTTGTACCGGGCGGGGCTTTCTTCCAAAATCTCACGGCTGATTGAATCCAGACGGATTGCTTCTGAATAGTCAATGGTTTGCGGGGCTTTGCTGTCGGGAAAATACGATTCAATAAGCGTGTGTCTCAATACTTCCCTGCCGACAGGCTCCATAAGGATATCAGCAAGCTCCCGGTCTATCTCGGCATAGGCAACCGCCAGAGCCAAGTTTGAAAAGCTTGGTGTCGAACCCTTGCCTAACAGTAATTCGTAACCCGGATTTGGTTCCAGCCACCAGAAGAAAGCGGATTTCATGTGATAAAAGGGCAATACAAATTTCATGGTGTGCCCGGTGCGCACAAACGCATTCCAATTTGTTTTGAACAAGCCAACCAATTCGGGTGTGATGTGAATCCTGTTGCCGGTAATCAACCCTTGCTCGAATGCCTGAATCACGCTCAGCAACAAAACAGGCTTGTGCGGCGCAAGGCCCAATGTCTTCATTTTGCTTGAGTCAACCTTCAGCTTGCCGAATGCCGTGCGGTAACGGCGTAATGTGTCTTTGTCAGGCATACGGTTGGTTGGCATTTTTTTCAAGGGGTTTCGGCTTTTTGAAACATACTGTTTTCGTCCTTTCGCAAATATGGGCTTTGTTTTGGCTGCCGCCGGGCTGTCCCGGCAGTACACTTGCAACCGTGGAATGCCGGACAATCACGGGGTGTCAAGTGGTTGTAGCGATGAAAATTAAATAAAAAACGACAGAAAAAAAGGCTGGCTTATTTCCTGCCGGAAAAACAATGTACTACTGCTGCCCGGCATTGTATGTTTTGCCCCCTTCCCCCCAAGGGCTTGCCACCGTCTGCCGCTCCAAGTGCGGCAAACCGGACAAATTACCCGGTGACAAGTCGAGGAAGGTGATTATGGCTGATGTGAGGCAGAAACCGATCAAAATCGCCCGTTTCGAGCCTTGACCCTGCCCGGCACAGGCAAAGGTGGCGGCCGGGCGTGAGCGTGAGTAATATTTAAGAGTGATTATATAACTGATGTTACGCAGTGATTGAACCGGTTTGATGGAAACAACCTTTGGCCGGTAGCCAAAACCCTGTTTTTGCGGAATCCACTCAAACCGTGCGTAACATCAGTTATATAAATAGTGGTCAAGGATACAAAGCAGACCTAAATGGTGAAAATTACGCAGGTTTACCTACGTTTGTGAAGGCATTAATATACTGGCCATGCAAATGAACATTCGCTAAAATTTGGAGAATCCCATCATAAACTTATCTTTGCAAGAGTCTTTCCCCTTCCACGTGCTGAATGAGTCACCTTTTGCAAAAGTCCGATGACAACCTACAAGCCGCTCAAAAGCTTATTCATGAACATTTTCTACACGCACCCAGCGTACATTGCTCTTACTACAGTTGCCTGCAATTGATGACACATATTTTGTATAATGTGTTGAATGTTCCGCCCAATGATATCAGACAAGACAGCAAAAATGCACGCACCGGGTCTCACGAAATCATCATAAACCGGCTTGTACGCGACTTGCACATCATCAGCCCACAAGCATCCGTGTCCTTTAACCGGCAAATAGGACTGCTTAAGAACAAAAGAGTAATATCGGATTATGAGGATTGTATTATTGAGCCGACTTTTTCACAAGGTGCTCTAAAAGAAGCAAATGAGATAATACGACTGTTGAAGCAATCGTACGACCTAAACTAACCGCCCTGCCAAAATGATGAACGAAATCAGAACAATTGATGCGGTAGTTGCCGGTATTATTCACCAACTGCACGCTAAGTTTCCCAAAATGTCTTTCGCTTATAAATACGACGAAAGAGCCGACCAACACATCATTGATGTGTCTCCCGAAGATTTATTTCTGAGCGAAGCGTATATGATTGAGGAAGCCAACGCTATTGACAGTTTCATCGGTTATTTTCCGTCCGAAAACATTCTTTTCGTGTGCAACGATCCGTATGTAAAGGTTGAAAACCCAACCTTCTCTACAAAAAGCCTTTTCTCAAAGCTATTCATTCAGAGCATAGCTATGGTATCTTCACCTGGACACCAGTTCACTATCTGTCAACCGCTTCATGTAAGTGACGAGTATTTTGAAAACGGACTATCATCGGAACTGGATTGGTATTTTTCCTTTACGGAATTTGGAAAATCGGCCACTGCTGTTGTGTCGGTAAAAGGGAAAAGTGTCCATGTCACAGGCACTCCTCAACAAACGTATGTTGCACCGCAGGAATGCGACCTTACTACTTAAAAAATGGAGAATCAGCCCAAATTCAAATTAATTGATATTGTACTGCTTGAGTGTAGTTTCAAAAGAAATGCTTTTATAGATTTTCAAACCTACAATGAGGCTAAAAACAACCTTCACTTGAATGTTGAAAAACAATTGTTTGACACCCAAATACAGGTGGTGTTAACGGCGGACATTTCAATTGACTATGAGCAGGTTATTTACGTAGAGTCCAAAATCAGCATTGCGGCGCGGTTTGAAAAAGTGGGCGAGATGACGGAGCAATTAGTAGATAATTTTTGTAACATCAGTGCTCCTGCCATTATCTTTCCATTCATCCGGGAGGCCATCGCCTCCATTTCAGTAAAAGCGGGGATTCCTACTATTCTGATACAGCCAATTAATTTCGTGGAAATCGCAAATCAAAAAACCGAAATGCAGTAAGTCATGTGTCTGACCATTCTATTGGTGGGCACGTAACTAATCAGCAGAATTTTGTTGAATTACTCAAACAGTCAATCTTTCTCGAAGGTGTATCTGAATGGCAGAGGTTTTTTTTGTGTGTTTCTCGCAGTATAAATACATATTACTTATCTTTCTATAAGCCAATAATACTTGCAACGCCTCTGATTTAAGCGCAACCGGGCGGGTTTTCTTTTTTTTTGATTATACAGTGCGCCTCCACCGGGCAATCTGGCTTTTCCGTTCCCCGGCATTGATATGCGAAAAATGGGGTTCCCGCCGCAATGGAAACAAGAGGTACTGTGGAACTGACGGCAAAGCCATCCCGAAGTGATTGTCCAGCTATTTATTCCCGGTACATACCCGGAGTTCCATTTGTGAAATATCTCAACGGGTATGACCAGAAATACCTCAGCGTCGAATCAAAGACTTTTCGGACAAAATGCTTGAAAGAAAATAACTTGAAAGCGAAGGGCGAAAACAGGTGGCGGTGGTATTCTATCAGCAAAATCGCCCGGAATAAACACCCGTTTGCTTTTGGGTCATGCACAGGAGGCAGCAAAGTCTTCCTGCGACTGGCGGACTATTTGGGTGCGCACCGGTTCGCTCAACATTGGTGGCCCGGTAGCCATCCGGCAGCTTTGGCCTTGTTACCGAACATGGCAACACAGGGCGGCCCCGCCGGATTGATCCGGTGGGGCCGCCCTGTGTTGTGGGGAATGCGTGGGGTTATTGTTTCATGCTCGCCTTGGCCGCCTCCACGGGCAGGAGCCGGTACACAGCGCCGGGCTGCTCCACGGCTACATACAGGTAGCCGTCGGGAGCCATCGTCACGTTGCGCACGCGGCCCACGTTCTTGAGCAGAATTTCTTCCTTGACAATCTTTTCGCCAGCCAGCACGCAGCGGTTCAGGTACTGGAATCGCAGCGACCCTACCACCAGATTGCCTTTCCACGCTTTGTACCGGTTGCCGGAGACGAAAGCCATGCCACTCGGCGCGATGGACGGTATCCAGTAGTGCAGGGGCTGCTCCATGCCGGCCTTGGCCGTGGCGTTGGTAAAGGTGGTGCCGTCGTAGTTGATGCCGTAGGATATCACCGGCCAGCCGTAGTTTTTGCCCTTGCGCACGATGTTCACCTCGTCGCCGCCCCGAGGGCCGTGCTCATGCGTCCAGACGGTGCCCGTGGCGGGGTTCACGGCTATGCCCTGCGGGTTGCGGTGGCCGTAGCTGTACACGCTGGCATGCGCCGCGCCCTGGCCCACAAAAGGGTTGTCGGGCGGGGCGGTGCCGTCGTCGCGCAGGCGGTGCACCTTGCCGCAGTCGCTCTCCAACGACTGCGGATTTTCGTTTTCGCGGCCCCGGTCACCCACCGAAACGTAGAGGAAGCCGTCCGGGCCGAACACCATGCGCGAGCCGTAGTGGTGGCGGGTGGTGGCATAGGGCCGGGCTTCGAAAATCACTTTTTGGTCGGTGAGCCGGTCGCCGTCGAGCCGGGCGCGCAGCACAGCGGTGGTGGCGTGTTTCTCGCCGTTCTCATCCTTGGGGGCCGAGTAGGACAGGTACACGAACCGGTTGGTGGCGAAGGCCGGGTGCAGTACTACGTCGAGCAGACCGCCTTGGCCCTCAGCCACTACGGCGGGTACACCCTGCACGGGCGTGCGGCGGCGGTCGGCACCGAGGCGGTACAGTTGCCCGGCCCTGTCGGTGATTAGCATCTCACCACCGGGCAAAAAAGCCATGCCCCAAGGGCTGTCCAGGCCGGCGGCTACCGTGTCGAGGCGCACGGTGAGGTCGGCGGCGGCGAATATGTTGGAGGTAGGCTTGTCGGCGGCGATGTATTTCTTTCCGCTCTCGATGTGCTTGCCGATCAACGCGGCCAGCGCCTCCACTTCGGCGGGCTTGAGTACCTTGCCCCAAGCCGGCATCCCGTTGTCGGGATAGCCGTGCGTGATGCTTTTGACCAGTTCGGCGCGGCCGGTGCCGTACTTCCATTGGCGGTCCACAAATGCTTCCACCTTCTCGCCGTGGCAACCGGCGCAATAGGTGGTGTACGTTTGTTCGGGTGGCAGGGCCGGGGTGGCGGAACGGGGGATATGAAAGCCTGACAGGGCGAGGGTCGCAAGCACGGTTACGAAGGCGAGAGACACGAAAGCGAAGGAAGATATGCGCATGGGTGGAAGGGTTTGTTGTCGGCTCGAATATAGGCATATCCGGCCATATCTCTGCCATGCGGTGGCGGGTTTCCATCCGTCACGATTCTCAAAAGCCTGATCTGATACATTTGGCCGGGTTCCCTGCCCGGACAATGGCTGTGCATGAAACCGGCAGGTGCGTCATACTCAATCCCTTCCACCCGTGATGCCCGGCATCCCGGTCGAAGCCAACCACAAGCACGTTGATTGGGTGTTGGTAGTGATGTCGGCAGCAAAACAGCTCCGGCCGGAAACGGACGGGGTCTCGCCGCTTCCTCCAAAGGATGCCAAACAAATGTGGAACGCACGGCAAGGTCAGGCAAAGTCCCCCCCGCAAACGGCTCTAAAGTTGACCGTAAAAAAACCAACCGAAGGAAAAATCACCCCTATCGCCACCCTGAAAAGTCAAAAACCCCCTGAATGAATGATTCAGGGGGTTTGGGGCAGAGAGAGCGGGATTCGAACCCGCGATACGGTTTCCCGCATACACACTTTCCAGGCGTGCTCCTTCAACCACTCGGACACCTCTCTGTGTTTGGAAACGCAAAATACGGCATTATTTGCCTTTTAAAAAAGCATTGTCCCGGAAAAGCGGGTTTCCACCTTTCGAAAGATACTATTTTCCGACCGCCGCCTTCAAACGGTCATTTCGCCACGGATGGGCAACACAAGTTGCCGCCGGAATTCTTCGGGTGGCAAGTCCTTGGCCAACAGGTACATGAGTTTAGTGACAGCCGCCTCCGTGGTGATGTCGCTGCCGCTCAGCACACCCGCATCGAGCAGTTGGCGGCTGGTGGCGTAGCGGCCCTGCACCACCCGGCCGCCCATGCACTGCGACACGTTGAACACGGTTGCGCCGCGTTCAATGAACTTAATCAGGCTTTCCACAAACCAATCATCCGTCGGGGCATTGCCCGACCCGTAGGTTTCCAGCACAACCGCCCGTAAGCCAGCGGTTTGCAGCATATTTTCCACTACGGGTTGGCTGATGCCGGGAAACAGTTTCAACACTGCCACCCGGTTGTCCATGCGGTCTTGGACACGCAACTGCCGGTGCGCACCGAACGGCTGCATCAGCGCGGGGCGGTACTCAATCGTTGCCCCGGCTTCGGCCAAAGGCGGGTAGTTTTCGGAATAAAAGGCATCGAACTGGGTGCTTTCCACTTTCTTGGCCCGGTTGCCGCGCAGCAGGCGGCTGTGGAAATAAATGCAGACTTCGGATACCACCGGCTGGTTGGCGGCATCCGTGGCCGAGGCGATTTCCAAGGCCGTGACCAGGTTTTCGCGGGCATCCGTGCGGATGGAGCCGATGGGCAGTTGCGCACCCGTGAAAATAACGGGCTTGCTTAGGTTTTCGAGCAGGAAACTCATTGCCGAGGCACTGTAGGCCATGGTGTCCGTGCCGTGCAAAATCACAAAGCCATCATAGTTATCATAGTTTTCAGCGATGATTTGCGCCCACCGGATCCAGTGCGCCGGTGTGACATTTGAGGAATCAATCGGCTGGTCGAAGGCGATTACGGTGAGTGAAAAATCGAAACGGTCAATTTCGGGCAGGTTTTCCCTGATCTGCCCGAAGTCGAAGGGTTTCAGTTGTCCGCCCGCATCGTAGGCCATGCCCAACGTACCGCCCGTATAAATCATCAGAATGGACGAGCCGGACTTGGCCGCCGTGTGGACGCGGATGGTGGTGTGCATGGCAAAAATAGGCTTTCGGAAGAAAGTTTCCGTCTGCTTTCTGGGGGCGGGTTTGGTACTTTGAAACGATACTATTTTAGATTCAGGCAATAATGTCCGCACCGGTTTCTGTCGGGAATCCTGCTTCGGAAGCCGGAGGGATTTTGATCAAATCCAGCGCGTTCTGCGTCGTGGTTTCGGCAACGTGTTCAACGGATACGTGCTTCAAATCGGCCACGCGGCGGGCAATGACGGGCAGGTAGCCAGTTTCGTTGCGTTTGCCCCGGTGCGGCACGGGAGCCAGGTACGGGCTGTCGGTTTCCAGCACCAAGTGCCGCAAATCCACGTGCGGCAGCACCATGTCCAAGCCGCCGTTCTTGAATGTGGCCACTCCGCCAATGCCCAGCAGGAAGCCCATGCCAATAGCCGTTTGGGCTTCTTCCAAGTTGCCGGTAAAACAATGGAAAATGCCGGTAACACCCTCCGTGCCAATGTCTTGCAGCAACTCCACGGTTTCGCGAAACGAGTTGCGGCAGTGGATCGCGATGGGCAGTTTGTATTGCTTGGCCCAGCCCACTTGGATGCGGAACGCCTCGCGCTGCTGCGCCGCAAACTCCGTTGACCAGTAATAATCCAGCCCGATTTCGCCAATGGCGATGAATTTGCGGCGTTGCAGCCAGTCCTCCACCACGTGCAGTTGCCGCTCAAAATCGGCGACGGCGTAGCACGGGTGCAGGCCCATCATGGCAAAGCAATGCTGCGGATACTGCTCCTCCAAGGCCAGCATTCCGTCAATGGAAGTGTGGTCGATATTGGGCATGAACACCCGGCCCACGCCTGCCGCAAACGTG
>JANPIL010000125.1:0-5753 GCA_031424975.1 Sphingobacteriales bacterium | reverse complement strand
GGGCCAACCACGGTAATGCGCCACGTGCGGGTGTCGGTGAGTTGGTTGGGCGGCACTACATTGTCTTCGGCCTTGAACACCACATCGTACGGCTGTGACCGCACGTGCTGGCAGTCGGTTTGCCACAGGAAACGGCTCCGGGCCGGATTGCCTTGGTACACGTAGTTGGCCGACAGCGTGGGCGGCGTGTTGGGCGGATCAAGCGTGGCGGACGGCTGGACGGGAAACACGCTGCGCAGTTTGGAGAAAATGGCACTCTCCGACGAGATGCGGATGCGCTGGTTGGCATCGCGGTCGGTGGCGCGGATGAACACGTCGAGTGCGCTGCCCGCCACAATGCACGTATCGTTGGGGACGAACAGTTCGGGGCGGTTGTTAAGCTGGTCGCGTACAGTAATCTGCATATCGCGCACTACTTCGCCGATCTTGATGAAGCCCGCCGAGGTTTTGCGCCACTCCTCCACTACAAACGCGATGTTGTACTCGGCAAACCCCTGTGAGCCAATGCGGAACTTGCTCGGCGAATCCCAGCAGATTTCGCCCGTCAGCGGGTTTATCGTGAACGTGGGCGCACCCGTGGCGGGTGGCTCGGGCACGCCGAAGGGTGGCCCCGCCCGCTCGGGCGAAATGTAACCGCTGACGGGCGTGGAAAGCGAGTTTTCGTTGTTGGGGTTTTTCTGGCGGGGCACCGAGAACCGGTAGGCGAGGCTGTCGCCGTCGGGGTCGAAGGCGGCGGGGTTATGGCAGAACCGCTGGCCCACCCGCGCCTGGTCAATGGGCGGATTCAGCAAAATGGGCGTGTTGTTCACGCCCAGCGTCGGGCTGATGGTCAGGATGGTTTCCACGTAGAACGGCGTGTCCACCGACAGGTTCATGTTCACAATGTCCCTGTTGCGGTTTTCGGCAGCGAAATATATCTTGTATTGACCGGCACCACCGAAGGTATAAGTGAAGGTGTAGGTGAGTTCTTCCACTTGAAAACCTACGGTCTTTATTGGCCGGTTTACATTCACAGTGACACTGCCATAAGTGGTTTTGTCATCCACCGAAGTGAAAACCAGTTTGGCGCTGTCCTGTTCCACACCTTTGGTATCCCGATACAGCGTCAGCGTGAAAATGTACGTGAGTGTATTCAGGTTGGTGCTGTCGCGCACGGCGGTGATTTGACCAGCCCTTATGTGGGTGGCGTGGGCGGTATGTGCCATCCCGCTAAACAGCAGCAGGAAGGCGAGAAGCGGCAGGAAGCGAAAAAGCGGCATATCGTGGGTTTTGTTACGTATAACGGTGGCGGTGCGGATATGTTATCGGCGGGCGGCGGCCATTTTTTCCATTTACACAAAAAAAGCGAATGTTAGCCGGATTAACCAATTACAGCCGGTATTTTATCGGTTTCCGCTCCGCCTTTCGGCCTGAAATGACGCGCCGGAAGCCGGGGCTTGCAAAAAACTTCCTACTTTTGACTCGCAAAACCTTACCAAACTTCCACTTCCAAAATAGTATCTTTTCAAAATGGAAAACCTCGACTTCCTTGCCCGCTACCTCAACAACGCCTCGCCCACCGGCTTTGAATCGTCGGGACAGCAGATTTGGCTCGACTACCTGAAGCCCTTCGTGGACACGCACATCGTGGACACTTACGGCACGGTGGTGGGCATTGTCAATCCCGACGCGCCCTACAAGGTCGTCATTGAAGCCCACGCCGACGAGATTTCGTGGTTCATCAACTATATCACCGACGAGGGTTACATTTACGTGCGGCGCAACGGCGGCTCGGATGTGATGATTGCGCCATCCATGCGCGTGAACATCCACACCGACAAGGGCGTTGTCAAGGGCATATTCGGCTATCCGGCCATCCATGTGCGGGATATCGGCAAGGACGAAGCCCCGACGCTGAAAACGATTTTCATCGACTGCGGCGCAAAAAACAAGGATGAACTCACCGAAATGGGCATCCACGTGGGCTGCGTGGTCACGTTTGTGGACGAGTTCATGCTGCTCAACAACCGTTTTTACGTGGGTCGCGCCCTTGATAACCGCATTGGCGGCTACATGATTGCGCAAGTGGTGCGGATGCTCAAGGAAAACAACGTGAAACTTGATTTCGGGCTGTACATTGTCAATGCGGTGCAGGAGGAAATAGGGTTGCGCGGAGCCGAAATGATAGCCCGCCGCCTCAAACCCGACGTGGCATTCATCACCGACGTAACGCACGACACGCAGTCGCCCGCCTACAAGAAACTGGAGCAGGGCGATGTTTCGTGCGGCAAAGGCCCGGTGCTGACCTTTGGCCCGGCGGTGCAGAACAACCTGCTGCGCCTGATCCGCGAGACCGCCAAAACCAAGGAGATTCCGGTGCAACTGGCCTCGGTGTCGCGCAGTACGGGCACCGATACCGACTCGTTTGCCTACGCGGGCGAAGGCGTGGCCTCGGCCCTGATTTCGCTGCCGCTCAAATACATGCACACCACCGTGGAAACCGTACACCGCGACGATGTGGAAAGCGTGATCCGGCTGATGTACGAATGCCTGCTGGCACTCAAGGCGGGGCAAGACTTCCGGTATTTTTCGTAGCCGCACCTGACATTCGGCACAAAAAACGCCCGATTTGTAACTCCGAAAACCACAAATGACTGAAAGCCAGATACATGACCTGTTCAAACGGCAACAGGCACACAAGCACAACATCCGCCAGACCACCGCAAGGCAGCGCAAGGAGAAGTTGAAGAAACTGCACGGATGGATACGCCTCAACGAGCAATCCATCTGCGATGCGCTGCACCATGATTTCCGCAAACCGGCAACGGAGACCAGACTCAGCGAGATTTTTCCGGTGCAGGGCGAAATCAACCACACCTTGGCGTACTTGTCCGGCTGGATGAAACCCCGGCGCGTACACACACCCTTGTCGCTGTTGGGCACAGATTCGCGGATCATGTACGAACCCAAAGGCGTGGCGTTGATTATCGCGCCCTGGAATTATCCGTTCTACCTGCTCATCGGCCCGCTGGTGTCGGCCATTGCCGCTGGTTGCTGCGCCCTGTTGAAACCTTCCGAGATGACCCCGCACACATCGGCCTTGGTCAAACGGATGATGGCCGAACTATTTGATGAGGCTGAGGTAGCCGTAGTGGAAGGCGACGCGCCGGTTTCGACAATGTTGCTGAAATTGCCGTTTGACCATGTTTTCTTTACGGGCAGCCCGCAAATCGGTAAGGTTGTCATGCGTGCCGCCGCCGAAAACCTGACTTCGGTAACGCTGGAACTGGGCGGCAAATCGCCCGCGATAGTGGATCAAACGGCTGACATTGGTGACGCGGCTGAAAAAATCGTGGCGGGCAAGTTTATCAATTGCGGGCAAACCTGCATTGCGCCGGATTATTTGCTGGTACACCAAAGCCGCGCCGACGAACTGGCAAATGCCATGGCTTCGGTAATCGGGCGTTTTTATGGCGGCGATGCCGCACAATCGCTCGATTACACGCGCATTGTGAATGTCCGGCACCACGGCCGCCTCGAAAACCTGTTGGCCGATGCCATCCAAAAAGGCGCAACCGTGTTGGCGGGCGGCCAAGTGCGCGGCGACAATTACTTGGCTCCGACGCTGCTCACCGCCGTGACGGAAAGCATGGAAGTGATGCGGGAGGAGATTTTCGGCCCCATTTTGCCCATTCTGGCATACAGCAACCTTGACGAGGCAATCCGTTTTGTGAATGACCGGCCCAAGCCGCTGGCCCTGTACGTTTTCAGCCGCGACCAGCCGCAAATCAGGTATGTGTTGGAAAACACTTCGGCAGGCGGCATTACCGTCAACGACTGCCTGCTGCACGTTGCCAACCCCAATCTCCCTTTTGGCGGCGTTAACAACAGCGGCATCGGCAAGGCGCACGGCCACCACGGGTTTCTGGCGTTTTCCAACGAAAAGGCGGTGTTGCGCCAGCGCATCGGCTTCACCCCGCTCAAAATGCTGTATCCGCCGTATACCGAAACGGTGAGGCGCAGGGTGGGGTGGCTCATGAAATGGCTGTGAACGGGCATTTGCCGGGTTGCACAACCGGTGGGGAGAGCCAACACAAAACCCGCCGGTAATGCACCGGCGGGTTTTGCGTTTCCAAAAGATACTATTTTTGTGTCGTTCCTCGTTCGCCGCAATGGCAAAGGGGTTTGGTGTTTTCAAAAGCTGAAAGCCCCGTTTCCGCCTCTGACGGAACTTTTAGCTTTAGCGGGGATACTATTTTCCGTAGCGGGCAATGCTGTTGGCGGGTGCGCTTTTGTGTACAATCGTGAGCAATTGGGTCAGCACCGAATCCTTGCCCTTGGCATCTTCGCGCACATTGCGCACCAACGAAATGTCGGGCTGAACGCTGCGTTTCTCCAAGTCGTCCTCACGGTTCACAATGGATGTGGAAAGATAAACTTTCACGCCGGTATTGGGCATTCGGAAATCCACCAGGTCGCCGAACGAAACGGACTGGCAGGCGGCGTTTTCCTCGCCCGTAATCACGCCCGCACCGTAATCCTTGCAGAGTTTCACGAACATACTGGCCGCTGAAAAAGTAGCTCCGTTGGCAAGCACGTAGGTTTTGCCCGTGAATTTCGTGCTGTTTTTCTTAATGAAGTGCTGTTTGCTGGAAACCTCCACCAACGAGCCAAACGGAGCCTTGTCAAGGCGTGCCGCGTACGATTTGCGGCTGATTTTCTTTAGCATTAACTCAATGAAAGACGATTTTTTCTGTTCCTTCAAAAACCGGCTCGATTTCACCATCACGCGGCTTTCCACATTCACGGGGCTCACGTAGCTGAAAAGCTTGTAGGCGTTGTGTACCAGCCCGCCCGGATTGTCGCGCAGGTCAATCACCAGATTTTCAACCCGATCCCTTTTCATTTGGCGAAACGCATCGGCCAGGAAACGCTCGTACGTGGCGTTTTCGCGTTTGCTCTCCGCGCTGTAAAACGTGTTGATGTCCAAATAAGCCGTGGCGTTGGCCTTGTCAATCACCAGGCGGCGGCTGGCTCCGGCATCGGCGTTGGCCAGGTTTATCGTGCTGCCGGTAACCGCTCTGATACGCTCGGAATGTTCCATTCCGTCGGCGGTGCGGTAGGTGATTTGGAAGGTGTCCGTCGGTTCGTACAACGACCAATAGAGGATATCGAAAGTGAATACATTTTCCAATTGCCGCCACTTGGCTTTTTCCAAGTCGGCATCGGCGGTGAGCATGGGCAGCATCTGGGCAAGGATGTCGGTGGTTTTCACGCCGTTCACGGCCAGCAACTCACTGCCCGAAGCCGATGAATCAAGCGAAGCCGAGTAATCGGCACTGATGAAAGCCGCGCCTGACTCGATGGCGAGGCTCAGGGGGAAAAACCGGCCTCTTTCGGCCACATAATTCACCAGCGACTCATTGGCTTCGGCGTACAGGTGCCCATCCTGCACTAATGCGATTAACCTGCGTACCGTTCCCAGAAATTCGTTCTCCGTCACTTGTCCGTTGCCTGCTTCGCCCTGTATTTTTTCCAGGCCCGTGATGGCATCGGCAAATGCCCCGTGCAAGGTCAGGCTATCCGCAAAGCAGTACAGGCACGGATGCGCGTCTTTCAGCACGGTTTCCAACCGGCGCAAATCCTGGATGCAACTCTGGGCTTCGTAACGAACCAAGCTCTTTTGGTAGGCATCCGCACTGCGAACGGCCATGCTTTCGGCTTGGGTCTGGGCATAACCGCTTGTGTTGCAGACGGTAAGGGTCGTGATGAGA
>JANPIL010000124.1:0-4858 GCA_031424975.1 Sphingobacteriales bacterium | reverse complement strand
CGCCTGCGGCCCAAAGGCACGCATGGCGGCCACAATGGTTTCCGCGACATTGAAGCCACGCTAAACACGCCCGAATACGCCCGGCTGCGGTTTGGCATCGGCAGCAATTTTGCCAAAGGCCGCCAAGTGGACTATGTGCTGTAAAATTTCACGAAAGACGAACTTGCCGGTTTGCCACTGCACATAGACCGCGCCTGTGAAGCCACGTTCGCGTTTTGCGCCGCTGGCCTGCAAACGGCCATGAACCAGTTTAATGCGTGATACGGGCGGCACGTGCGCAGGGCTTCACCCTATGTTGGCGGAGTGCGCCCTTTCAGGGCTTTTTGGAGGCGTTTTGAAATTCAGGAAAAACAGTATGTTTTGAAAAGCCCAAACCCACCCGTTGTTTCCCGACTGGCTCCCACACCGAGCGGCTTTTTGCACGCGGGCAATGCGTTTTCGTTTGTGTTCACGTGGCTGTGGGTGCGCAAATCGGGCGGTGTGCTGCGGCTGCGGATCGACGATCTGGACAGCAGCCGTGCGCGGCCCGAATACACCGCCGACATTTTTGAAACACTCGAATGGCTCGGATTGGATTGGGATGCGGGGCCGCAAAACCCGGACGATTTCAGCCAAAATTTCTCGCAAAACCTCCGGCTGGATTTGTACCACGGTTTGCTCGGGCAACTGCAACAAACGGGGCTTGTGTATGCCTGCAATTGTTCGCGCACCACAATTCAACCGCTTGCGGTAAATGGCGTGTATGCAGGAACTTGCCGCGATAAGCATTTGCCCTTGGACACGCCCGGCGTTGCTTGGCGCATCCGCGTACCGGAAGATGTTTGCGTGACCCCGAATGCCATTCAGAAGTCGGCCACTGGCAGCCCGCCTTTGCGGGTTGCCGACTTGATGGGCGATTTTGTGATCCGGCGCAAAGACGGCCTTCCGGCGTATCAAATCGCCTCATTGGCCGATGACTTGCTCTACGGCACTAACTTCATTGTGCGGGGTGCGGATTTGCTGCCTTCCACGGAGGCGCAGTTGTATCTGGCACAACTGCTTGGCAAACAGCAATTTATGGAAACCTCGTTTTGCCATCATCCGCTGCTCACGGATGATGCCGGACACAAGCTTTCCAAATCGGCGGGGTCGGCTTCCATCCGCGCCTTGCGGCAGCCAGCCACGGCGGGCGGGGTTTGGCTTTCGCCAGCGATACTATTCCAGAATGCCGCCCGCTGGCTCGGATTGCCCGCCGAAGGTGTTTTCACGGCGCACGATTTGTTGCGGCGGTTTGACTTTCAAGTGCCGGATATTGAATAGTTGTGCGACATTCTAAAACAAACTTTTATCAAAAAAGAAAATCCCATGAATTACCAAATATTTGAACCGAACCATGACTTGGCGACACTTGTCAAATGTTATTGGACATTGGAAAGTCCGAAAGAAAAAACACCCACGAGAAACACCATTGTTCCTGACGGCTGTATGAAATTGATTTTTCATTACGGCGATTTATACAAGCATCACCCGAAAAGCGGAAGCACCCTGACTTTGCCGAAATGTTTCTTGATCGGGCAATTAACCCGACCCTATGAAGTAGAACCAACAGGCGAAACAGGGACTTTTTTTGTTTGCTTTCACCCGAACGGTTTTTCCCCCTTTACAACCATTCCAATAAAGGAAATGGAAAACACCGCCGTGCCATTGGAAAAGTTGTTTGGAAAAGCCGGCCAAGAAATCGGACAAAAGATTTTAAACGCCAACGCTGATTCGGAAAGGATACGGTTAATCGAAGCATTTTTATTTAGCCGATTGACAGGCGGCGAAACTGTTGACAACATTGTAAAATCAACCGTTGAAACTATTCTGACAGCCAACGGACAGCTTTTTGTCGATGAACTTTCAAAACGAAACAATGTCAATCGCAGGCAGTTGGTTCGTAAATTCTCATCATCCATAGGTCTAAGTCCCAAGCAATTCTCAAAAACCGTAAGACTGCAAGCCACACTCAAAACCTTGCTGACAAAGGAAGTTACAAGCCTCACCGATTTGGCTTACGAAAACGAATATTTCGACCAAGCACATTTCATCAAAGATTTCAAGGAATTTACGGGGCTTACGCCCAAAAAATTCTACGGAGACCATCTGAAAATGTCATTGGTTTTTGACAGCAAAGATTAGCGTTGTCCCATTTTTACAATTTCAGGTTTTAACGTTGTTGCACCTTTGCATTGTAATTTTGCAACAACTAAAGTCATTTAAAAATGAAAAATGTAAATCCAGTAGGTTGGTTTGATATTCACGTATCAAACTTAGAACGAGCAAAGAATTTTTACGAAACAGTGTTCAATGTACAGTTTACTGACTTACCCATAGAATGGGGCAGACAATCCTTTTTTCCTTTTTACCACGAAAGCCCAAACATTTCAGGTGCTTTGGTAGAAAAGAAGGATATGCAGCCAAGTGCAAACAACACAGTAGTTTACTTTGAGACAGAAGACTGTGTTACAGAAGAAAATCGAATAGTGCAAGCGGGTGGAAGAGTGGTTCAACCCAAAACGCATATTGGTGACTTTGGCTATGTTTCAATTTTTATTGACACAGAAGGAAATACTATCGGACTTCATTCAAGAAAGTAATTTTAACTATGGCTTACGACATTCAACTTGCAGACAGAGTGAGGGAATATCTTGCTGAAGTCCCTGACATCGAAATCGAAGAAAAAGAAATGTTTGCCGTATTAAATTTTATGGTAAACGGGAAAACTTGCGTTTGTGTAAGTGGTGAAAATTTGATGTTGCGTTTCGACCCAAAACTGCAAGAAGAACTTGCAGAAAAAAACGGTTACCAAACGATGTTGATGAAAGGCAAGGAATATAAAGGTTATTGTTACATGACTCCAGTCGGATTTAAGGAAAAGAAAGACTTTGAATATTTTGTAAACTTATGCCTTGCATTTAATACAACATCCAAATCATCAAAGAAAATGAAGCAAGGAACAACGAACCGCTAACTTTTGCCTAATGTTCAAAACAAAACGGGTCTGATAAACAAGATTTATCAGACCCGTTTTAAAAAAACAGGCGGGGTTTCGCCTTCGCCAGCGATACTATTCCAGAATGCCGCGCGTTGGCTCGGATTGCCCGCCGAAGGTGTTTTTACGGCGCACGATTTATTGCGGCGGTTCGGTTTCCAATTGCCGGGAAACAGTTTGCCGTCCTGAAACGCTCTTATCCCAAAAACAAAAAAGCCTGCTTTAACAGCAGGCTTGGCAATTAAAAAGGACGATTACCCGATCAATTGATTTTAATCAGCGCATCTCTCATGTCTGCCGGGATTTCGTCTATGGACATGATGTTCAGGGCCGGACTGCTGTCCTTTCCAATGCTGCCAGTAACCTGATTCAAAAACCCTTGGACTTCTTTCTCGCCGATTCGGTACATGGCACCCGTGGCCGGATCAACAATCAGCAGGCCGATGAATCCGCCAAAGACAATATTGCCGAAATACCAGCCATTGATATCACTTTCCAAGGTGATCATTTTGTCTTCATACCCTTCCTTTTTGAATTTGATGGCGTAAATGGCTTTTTTGAAAAAACCGCTGCCACTCTTTAAAACGACTGTATTGGGAGTCACGCCGCTGGCTACTTCCTTTCCTCCACGATCAGTGATAGTGAACGAGGTTTTGTCAGGAACGCTGGTAATCCGAACCGGATACCGAGATTTGCTTACAATACTGGCGCAACCGGAAGATAAAAGAGCCAATACAAAAAAGGAAAGGAAAATTTTTCTCATGAGTGTATGATTAGAAAAGTGAGCTACAAAGGTAGTTTTGGGGCGCAACAAACCACAACGAAACCACAGCACAACATTACATCGGAAAAAAAATCCGCCCGCAATTCGGATGAACGGATTTTCCAGACAAAAACATCCGCGGCAACATATTTGCAGGATTGTACTTTAAATCCGAAAAAACAATTTGTACAGGTAAAACACTTGAATTTGAGCCAATGGACTGAAAACCGGCTCCACCCACCTTTATAAAAAAAACCTGTCCGATTGGTTTCCATCGGACAGGTTTCGCCTTTTTGAGATATACTATTTTTCACGCACTATTTTGTCAGGGCCAGCGTCCGCTCAATGAATGAGGTCAGGTGGCTGCCGGTGAGCATATTCTGCGACAGCAATGCCAAGTCGTACACGTGCCGGATCAGGCGTTTGCGTTCGGTTTCGTCGGCTTGCAGTATTTTCTGGGTCAGGGCGTGGTTGCCATTCACCGACACTTGGTAGCTCACCGGGAAGTTGCCGAACATGGCGTTGCCGCCGCCCACCTTGGCCATGTCCTGCATCCGGCGCATGAACTCGGGCAGGGTTATAGTTACGGGCAGTTCGTCGGTGGGCAATGACTCCACACTGATATTCAGGCTCTTGTTGTCCAGCGTCTGCTCAAACCACTCTTTCAGTTTCGTTTTTTCCTCGTCGCTGAGTACGCCTTCGGTCACGGTTCCGGTGTCAATCAGCTTGTCAATCGTGTCGGCATCCACCCGTTTGAGCGTGGTTTTTTCAAATTTTTGTTCCAATACGCCCACAAAATGGCTGTCGAGCGGGCCGTTGAGCAGCAGCACATCGTAGCTGCGTTTCCTGGCCGACTGGATAAACGTGTCCTGCTTGTCGGGGTCGTTGGTGTAGAGCAGCACCAAGTTCTTGTCCTTGTCGGTCTGGGCCGGTTCGGTTTTTTGGCGGTATTCTTCAAGCGTGAAATACTGGCTGTCGGTATTTTTCAGCAGGCAGAAATCCTTGGCTTTCTCATAAAACTTCTCGTCGGCAATCATGCCGTACTTTACAAAAAGGCCGATGTCGTCGAATTTTTCCTCAAA
>JANPIL010000123.1:0-7608 GCA_031424975.1 Sphingobacteriales bacterium | reverse complement strand
GTACAGGAAGCCGCCGTACCGGAAGCCGCCGTACCGGAAGCCGCCGTACCGGAAGCCGCCGTACCGGAAGCCGCCGTACCGGAAGCCGCCGACTACACTGCTTTTGCCAAGAAGGATTTCGTAAAACTGGCCGAAGACGCGCTGGCAAGCCAGAATCCGGGGCAGGCCGAGGAAGTGCTGCGCCACGCCAAGCCCGTATTCGATGAGATGAAGGATGCCGAGAAGTTGCTGGCCTTGGAAAAATTTGTGGCCGGAGGCGGCGAGCGGGGCGACTTTGAGTACAAGTTCGACGGGATGACCCAAAAATTCGAGAACCTGTGCCGCCAGTTGAAAGACCGGAAAGCCAAGACCTTCCACGACCAAGAGCGCACCAAGGAGCAGAATATGCAAGCCAAAACCGCTTTGCTGGAGCGGCTGCGCCAACTGGCCGACGGTGAGGAATCGAATGCGAGCATCAACGAACTCAAGAAAATACAGCAGGAGTGGAAGGCGATTGGCGCGGTGAACCAAGCGCAAAGCCAGGATACGTGGGCCAACTACAACGCACTGGTGGAGCGGTTTTACAGCAACCGGAGCATCTACTTTGAACTCAAGGAACTGGACCGGAAGAAAAACCTGACGCTTAAGCAGGAGATTTGCGTACGCGCCGAAAAACTGGCGGCGCAGGAAATATCGCCCGCACTGATCCGCGAACTGACCGAACTGCACGAGGAATACAAGCACCTTGGCCCGGTACCGCGTGAAGAGCAGGAAACTCTGTGGCAGCGTTTCAAGGCCGCTTCCGATGTGATTTACGGCAAACGCAAAGTGCAGCTCGACGGGCTTCGGGGCCAGATGGAGCAGCACACCGCCGACAAAACGAAACTGTGCGAGGAAGCCGAACAGTACACCGCCTTCCAGTCGGACAAGATTGTGGAGTGGAACGCCAAGACCAAGGAAGTGCTGGAACTGCAGAAACGGTGGGATGCCGCCGGTATGCTGCCCCGCGAACGGGCAAAAGACATAAACAAGCGTTTCTGGGCGGCATTCAAACTGTTTTTCCACCGGAAAAATGAATTTTTCCGCCATTTGGAAGCGGCCCGCGAGGAAAACCTGCGCCGCAAAACCGAACTCTGCGAACAAGTGGAAGCCCTCACCGGCAGCGATGACTTGGACATGGATGCGGTTGCCGAGCGAATCAAGGGCTTGCAAGTGGAGTGGAAGGAAATAGGCCCGGTACCCGAAAAGGTGCGCGAACCGATTTTTGAGCGTTTCAAACGGGCTTGCGACGCGTTTTTTGCCCAACGGCGCGGCCAACGCAACGAAACGGAGAAGGAATTTGAAGGCAACCTTGCCGTCAAAACCGGAATCTGCCAACAAATGGAGGATATGGCTGCCGCCAAAAGCGCGGACATGGCAGCGTTTGAACTGCTGCGCAAGCAATGGGAGGGAGCGGGCTTTGTGCCGCGCCGCAGCATGGATACCATGCGCAAGCGTTATGCCGAGGCCGTGAAGGCGTTTTTGGCCAACACCGCTGGCCTCAACGAACCCGAACGCGCCAAAGCCATCCTCAGCAGTGAAGTGGGTTTGTCCAAAGGCAATCCGGTGGCTACCCGCGATGTGCAGCACAAGGAACACGCCATGCGCCGCCAGATTACTCAATTGGAGAACGACGTGGCCTTGTGGCGCAATAACCTGGAATTTTTCGCCCGTTCCAAAAACGCCGACGCGTTGCGCAATGAATTCACCGCCAAAATTGATTCCGCCGAACAGGAATTGAAAACGCTGAAACAACAGGTGAAAATACTCAGTGCAATGTGACGAGCCTCGTTGCCAAACAACTCACAGACAGGGAATTGGCGACGAAAATCGGGTTTTGCCGTTTTTTTTGATACTATTTCCGCAAATCATTTGGCGGATTTAACCCGAAAGCTTATTTTTGCATTCCCAAATTCAATGTGCCTCCTTAGCTCAGCTGGTAGAGCGACTGACTTGTAATCAGTAGGTCGCTGGTTCGATCCCGGCAGGAGGCTCACCGAAAAACCGCCTTATCTCGTTGATTTGGCGGTTTTTTTATTTCCGTCATTTTGCGTACCCGGCTTTCATTGCCTTGGAAACGGACGAAAATGCCCTTTTTTATTGCCTGTTCCGTAACTTTTCAGGCCTATTCCAGACCCGAAAATAACCGTGTGAGATGTCCGCAATCTGCAAACTCTACCAGAAAAAAAGCTGGGCCAGCCCCGACGGCATATTTCCTCCAACGCGTTCCTGCAACTTGTGGCCAAAGACACGCGTGGAGAAATAGTATCTTCGCAGACGGCAAAACTCACCAAGGCGGCCATTGGCGGCTGGCAGGAATTGCAACTGGTTTACCAGGCCAAGGGGCATGAGACCTTGAAAGTGAGCGTAGTCAACTCATCATCGGCGCGTGTCTCAGCGTTATTCAACGACCTGACCCTAATCCTTGGCTTAGAATGAATACATTGGAAAAAATGCGGGAAATATTGAATGAAGCTATTCGTGTCCCAATCAATAGAGTTACTATCGGTTGATAATCAAATAGTTGACAGCTTACTTACAACCGGATTCCCATCCGTACAGTGCACAATCTCTGTTTGTTTGACAAAAAGGGGTTTTACGTTTCGAAAACCTGCCTGCCGGACAGGCAGGGATACTATTTTCCAGGTCCGGTTTTATTGAAAAAATGCACAACTTGTTGATTATCAGAATATAACAACTCTAGTGTAGGAGTTGCAAATGCACCATCAAAACCAAAATGAGATGTTATGGAAGAGACACGAAAAAAAGCTTTAATAAGCTCATTTTATGTGACACTATTTTATGTAGGTGCAGGAACTTTGGCGTTGTTCGCAATGTCACCTGAATTTCCCTTTCACGGGGATTGGGTTATTGTGATTAATTTATTAACGTTACCCGTTAGTTTTATTGGATTTGGTATACTATACTCCGATTCCAATGCGTGGGGATTAGCATTAACTGTACAAATAATTGTTTTCTGCATATTTTGGTACATTTTATACAAAATAAATATAGGTAAATACTCTAAAGGTAAAAAAAAGGACAGTGAGATAGGACAATGCTCTCACAGCCTACCGGTCAAGCCGAAGTGATGGCTTGATACTACTTGAGCAGCGAATGAGTGACAAAGGTGTCTTCTAAGCCATCTGAATAACAACTATGACGGAATTGAGAAATCGTGCCTTCAACAATTCTCTTGTTGCATCTCTAACTTCTGTAGGATTGGGGACATTAAGCGTATTATCTTTGTATTTAGGTTTTCCATTATCTGGAGAATGGGCATTGATAGGAGTTGTAGTGACATTTCCTGTTAGTTTCATGAGTTTCAAAATTCCTTGATGGCGTTGAGCAGTTCCTGCACGTTTTCGTAGCGCGCCAAGCCCTTCACGGTTTTGTCTTCGTGCAGGTCTTTGAGCAAGTCCGATGCCTTGGCCACCGGAACTGTGCCAAGGTTGGGTTCCGGCATTCTTGCTTTCACTCGATCCGCTCAATCACCGCGCCCAGCTTTTTCAGGCGCACATCAATTTGCTGGTAGCCGCGGTCTATCTGTTCGGCATTGTCAATGACGCTGGTTCCCTTGGCCGACATGGCGGCGATGAGCAGCGACACGCCCGCGCGGATGTCGGGGCTGGTCATGCGGATGCCGCGCAAAGCCGTGGCACGGTTCATGCCGATAACCGTGGCGCGGTGCGGGTCGCAGAGGATTATCTGCGCGCCCATTTCGATGAGCTTGTCCACGAAAAACAGGCGGCTCTCGAACATTTTCTGGTGGATGAGTACCGTTCCCTTCGCCTGAATTGCCGTCACCAGCACAATGCTCAGCAAATCGGGCGTGAAACCGGGCCACGGCGCATCTGCAATGGTAAGCGTGGAGCCGTCAATGAAATTTTCAATGGAATAATGTTCCTGCGCCGGAATGTGGATGTCGTCGCCTTTGATGTCAATACGGATGCCGAGCTTGCGGAACACGTCGGGAATCATGCCCAGTTCGGCTACCTGCGCGTTCTTGATGGTCAGTTCAGACTGGGTCATGGCGGCCATGCCGATGAACGAACCGATTTCAATCATGTCGGGCAGCAGCGTGTGTTCGGTTCCGCGCAGGCTTTCCACGCCTTCAACGGTCAGCAAATTGGATCCGATGCCGCTGATATTGGCTCCCATGCGCACCAGCATTTTGCACAGTTGCTGCAAGTAGGGTTCGCAGGCGGCGTTGTAAATCACGGTTTTGCCTTTGGCAAGCACGGCGGCCATGACCACGTTGGCGGTTCCGGTCACTGAAGCCTCGTCGAGCAGCATATAGCAGCCTTGCAGGTTGCGGGCATCAATGTTGTAAAAGCCGTCCTGCGGATCGTAATTGAATTTGGCCCCGAGTTTTTCCAGACCCAGAAAGTGCGTGTCCAACCGCCTGCGCCCTATCTTGTCGCCGCCGGGTTTTGGAATGCGGCTTTTGCCAAAACGTGCCAGCAACGGCCCCAGCACCATGATCGAGCCGCGCAACGCACCGCCTTTCTGCCGGTAGGCATCGCTTTCCAAGTATTCCAAATGAATGTTTTTGGCCGTGAACCTGCAGGACGAGCCGCCCAGGTTTTCCACTTCCACACCCATGTCGCCCAGCAATTCAATGAGTTTGTTCACATCGCGGATATCGGGCAGGTTGTGGATTGTGACCGGATCGGGGGTGAGCAGCACGGCGCACAAAATCTGCAAGGCTTCATTTTTGGCTCCCTGCGGAACAATGTCACCCTTGAGGCGGTGTCCGCCTTCGATTCTGAAAGAAAGCATGGTTCAATAGGGAATGGAAAATGAAAAAGCCCCCGGCCCCGAAAAGGAGCAATGGGTTTGAAATAGTATCCCTGCCTGTCCGGCAGGCAGGTTTTGAAAATGCCAAACCTGGCCTGCCCACAGGCCGGTTGCCCGCTTTGTATGTGCAAGACTAACCAAAAAATACCGGAAAGCCGAGCCGGTAAAACAAAAATCCCCCGCCGTGCCGACAAGGGATTTTGTCCTGAAATTTTCAGTTCCAAAGGCGCGGAATTTATTTCGCGCCCTTTTTCCTGCCGGTATTCCGGTTTTGGTTGCGGCCACGGTCGTTGCGTTCTTTCTTGATGCCCTTGTCAAGTGTGCTGAGCGTGCTGCGGCTGCGGTTGTTGTCGCGGCCGCCATTGCCGTTGCGTTCGCCCCGGTTTTCGCGCGGCTCCCGGCTGGTTTCGCGGCCCGTCTCGGGGCGGCGGAAACTCTCCAGGTCAAACAGGTTTTCCGATTTTACCAATTGCAGGTCCAAATTCAGTTTACCTTTGGAAATCTCGCGGAGTTGCTGCACAATCGTTTCATCCTCCGTGTTTTTGTCCGTCCACGTCTGCCCGAAAGATTTCATGAGCCTGCCAATGTAAATCATGGCCCGCAACTGCTCGTCGGGGTCGGTCATGGCCGAAGCCTGCTCAATGAGTTTCACCGTCTGGTGGCCGTAGTGCTTGTGCTTGAATTCGTGCGTGTTATAAGGCACGGTCTGCGGCTTCTTGCCCAGCGATGATTTTTCCGGTGGCGGATACGGGCTATCCACATCCAGGTCGAAGCCGGTCAGGATGTACAGGTCGTCCCAGAGTTTCATGGTGTAGTCCTGGCCTTCGCGCATATTCGGGTGGATTTCGCGCATGAGTTCAATCAGGGCATTGGCCAGGCGGGTGCGTTTGTCGCGGTCTTCGATGGTGAGCAGGAAGCCAGCCAGTTTCTGGACATTCCGTCCGTATTCCTTCTGGATCAGCGGCTCAAGTTGAGTATTGTAATCGAAATTAAGCATAATATGTTAAGCGGGTTTTTGCTTTTGCAAAGATACTATTTTGTCGGGATTGTTTTGCGCGGCGTTGTCGGGTTATGAATCACGGGAAATTGTTCAATACCTCAGAACGGATTGTTGTCAGGATTGGCCCGCACATCAAAAAAGCCGAGCAGAAAGATAATATTTTCTTGAACACTGTAATACAAGGCATTGTGTTTGGATACAAACACGCGTCTTACAGTCGGGTCTTTTTCGGAGACAACTCCGATCATGGGGAAATCGGTGATCATTTCTATCCTTTCGTAACATTGCACGATGAATTGCTCGGAAATGCGCGACGACCAGGTTTGTTCCAGATAATTTGTGATTTCAAAAAAATCCTCCCTGGCATTTTGTGTCCAGATTATTTCGTTAGCCATTGGTTTATTGCTGTTTTCATGGCCGCATGAGAAATTGTCTTGCCTGTTCTTGCTTGGTCAAGCGATTCGGCCAGCCTGTTTTTCTGCGCAACCGAGAGTTCGTCCATTATATCTGATTTCCGGGAGTGAAAATCAGCAATGGCTTCGAGAAAATTTTCCAGAACTACCTCGTTGTCAATTTCGTCTATCAGCTTGTGCAGTTCCGATTTTATTTTTTCCTTGTCCATGGGCAGGTTTTTTTAAGAAAATCTGATTTGATTTTTTAAGAATGCGACAATGGATTTATTTAATTGCGGGATGCAAATGTTTTTCTGTTGCCATCTCAAAACTCATCAAGCAGTTCTTTAGCTGACCGACCTTTCATTTGTCCGCTTTTAATCAATTTCACTTCTTCCACTGCATCCCGCAAGTCATTTAAAAATTCGGCTTTGTTGTCAGTCAAAGGTTTGGTTTTGACAAATGGGAAACTGTGCAGCAGTTCCATGATAAAAGCCGCTTTTTGACATCCAATAACACTTTCATTGAGAAGATGTTTAAAAATTAAGTTTGGTCATTATTCGATTCTATTAAGAATGATTTGGCAATTGGCCCATAAAATCCAGGCCTGGGCACTTTCGACTGTTTTTTCGTAGTCCTTGGCATGGCGGCGGAAGAAATTGAGCCAAGCAAACGAACGTTCGCTGACCCACCGCCACTTGACCGGCACAAAGCCTCGTGCCGAAGGCGGTTTGGCAGCCACTTCGACTTCCAGGCCCAAAATGTTGGACTCGACCCACTGGATGAATCCGTCCTTGTAGGCCGAGTCAACCAGAATCTTTTTCATCCGGTGCAAATAGCCCAGACAATGCTCGACCAGCCGGGGGGCCTGCTGGCTGTCATGCACGTTGGCCGCGTGCACCACCACGCCCCAAACCAGACCGAGTGTGTCCACGATCAGATGGCGCTTGCGTCCGTTGATGTGCTTGTTGCCATCAATGCCTTTATCTTTGCCAACAAAGGCGGCGGCCTTAACCGACTGGCTGTCAATGCATAATAGGCTTGGGGTAGCGGCTTTGCCCTGCCGCAGCCGCTCCTGTCGGTTGAGTTCGCTGTTGAGCCGCTCCAGGCAGCCTTCGGCTTGCCACTTACGGAAATAGTAGTACACCGATTGCCAGGGCGGATACCGCTCCGGCAAGTTGCGCCATTGGCTGCCAGTACGTAACAGCCATAAAACGCCGTTGACGACCGCACGCAAATCATGTTTGCGTTTGCGCTTTTGGTTCAGGGTTTTTTCGATAATTTGCCAGCGGGCATCGGTCAATTCTTCGAATTGGATTTGCATTGCCTCTCAAGAGTTTGGTCACTCAAAAGGTATGCAGCCGATGCCCTTTTTTAAAATTTAAACATGTTCTAAAC
>JANPIL010000122.1:0-7887 GCA_031424975.1 Sphingobacteriales bacterium | reverse complement strand
CTGCGTTCACCCGCGGGAAAGTAGGGCGCCGCCTGACTCTTTTGGATTATCCGGCCATGCCGGGATCCGTACAAGCCATGACACCTTTGGGTGCCATGGCTTTTTTGCTTGCGCAAAAACCGGTTCAACGGACCGTAGTCTCATAGTAGTTCCTTATTGACCCGTTGTTTTTAACCCGTATTGAAATGGAGTTTAACAATCATTTTTGTTATCGGACTTTAAAACAATATTGACTGCTTATTGCGCAATATAAAATTTTGTTGAGTGATTTTAAAAACTTATATAATGATGCCGTTCCCAACCGGAGTTTTAATAGTTTTGGGTAAAGAGATACTTAAAGACATAGAAATTTAAGAAGCTTAGTAGGATCAGAAAAAGTACCCGGTATCTGATTCAACCTGTAAAGAGTAAAAGAATATCAAGAAGCTAAGAAAAAAGCCATCAACAAAAAAGGAGAGTACAAACTCTCCTTTTTTGTTGATGGCAGATCAAGTGTATGTTTGTTAAGAGGATATGCCTGCATATAAAGGAAATCCTTCCATCCAATGATTGATTTCGGCTTTTAAGGATAATATAAGACTCTCATTTCCATAATTGAGCAGAACCTCATCAATGTAGTCAACGATACGCAGCATGTCAGATTCATCCATTCCCCGTGTGGTTATGGCAGCGGTGCCAACTCGTATGCCAGAAGTGATGAAAGGAGACTTGTCATCAAACGGAACTGCGTTTTTATTAATAGTTATATCTGCTTTAACCAAACTCTCTTGGGCAATTTTCCCGGTCAGTTTTTTGTTGCGCAGGTCTATAAGCATCAAATGGTTGTCAGTACCCCCAGAGATAATCTCATAGCCCTTGTCCAAAAAGGCTTTTGCCATGGCTCGCGCGTTTTTCTGCATTTGAACGGTGTAGGCATAGAAGTCCTCGGTCAGTGCCTCTCCATAGGCAATTGCTTTTGCCGCGATTACGTGTTCCAGCGGGCCACCTTGCGTACCGGGAAACACGCCCAAATCAAGCAATTCGGAAAGCATCCGCAAATTCCCCTTTGGGTTTTTAATGCCAAAGGTATTTTCAAAATCATGCCGCACCATAATCATCCCTCCTCGTGGGCCGCGCAAGGTTTTGTGGGTAGTGGTGGTTACGATATGGCAGTAATCCAAGGGGTCGTTCAGCAATCCCGTGGCGATGAGCCCCGATGGATGCGAAATATCGGCCATTAAAAGTGCGCCAACGTTGTCGGCAATCTCACGCAGACGGCGATAATCCCAATCTCGCGAGTAGGCGGATGCCCCACATATAATCAATTTCGGGTTTTCCCGCATTGCCGTTTCCTCCACCTTGTTCCAATCAATCAAGCCGGTTTCCTTATCCACTCCGTAAAAAGTAGGGCGGTACAGTTTTCCCGAAAAATTAACGGGTGAGCCATGCGTCAAATGACCACCGTGCGACAAATCAAATCCCAAGATAGTGTCGCCCGGTTGCAGGATGGCCAAGAAAACGGCGGCATTGGCTTGTGCCCCGGAATGTGGTTGCACATTGACCCAACTCGCCTTGAACAATTTTTTCGCGCGGTCAATTGCCAACTGCTCTATTTCGTCCACAACTTCACAGCCACCGTAGTAGCGTTTGCCGGGGAGTCCTTCAGCATATTTATTGGTCAGCACACTGCCGGTAGCTTTCATTACTTGCAGGGATGTGAAATTTTCCGAGGCAATTAATTCGATGCCGGATTCTTGGCGGCGTTTTTCCTTGGCAATCAAATCAAACACTTGCGTGTCGTGCGAGGTTTTAATCAGGTCAAGCATATTGGTATGGTTAAATGTGTGATGGCCGTACGGCCTGTATCGGTTAAGATGGCTGTTTTGGCAAAATAGTATGTTTTCAAAAGTCAAAACCCGCCAAAGCCTCAATATGTTCGGTTTTCCAATCGGGTCACTGAGATTGACGGGGAAATGAAACAAAGGTAACATGGTTTCCCAAAAAATGGGATGCCCACCCGATAAAATTCCTTACCAAAAAAACTAACTTGTGGGCTGTTTGAACCGCCAACGTGAAGAGGGTTTCCATGTTTGAAAAGATACTATTCTGCACGGTTCTGATGAGCCAATTCCTGTATGCTCAAACGGAGGTTGGCGACCTTAAGGCTCGGATTCAGAAAAAAATCGCTGCTTCCGACGGACATTTTGCGGTGGCATTTAAACACCTCGACAAGCCCGGTACTTTTGTTTTCGTCGGCGAAAAGGAATCCTACCATGCCGCCAGCACCATGAAAACACCGGTCATGATTGAAGTTTTCAAGCAGGCGAAAGCCGGAAAATTTCGCCTGTCCGATTCGCTGCTGGTGAAAAACGAGTTTCGGAGCATTGTGGATGGCAGTCTCTACCAGATCGATGTTTCGGATGATAGTGCGGAAGAAATGTATAAGCAAATCGGTCGGCGCATGACGGTGTATGACCTTGTGTACCAAATGATTACCGTGAGTAGCAATTTGGCTACCAACCTGTTGATTGGCATGGTTGGTGCTGCGAATGTGGCGAATACCATGAATGAGTTGGGCGCAAAGGATATTCGGGTGCTTCGGGGTGTGGAAGACCAGAAAGCGTTTGACAAAGGACTGAACAACACAGTGACAGCCTATGACCTGCTGGGCATATACGAAAAACTGGCACGTGAACAAGTGGTTGACAAACAGGCAAGCATGGAAATGGTACGGATTTTATTGGCGCAAAAATACAACCGGATAATTCCGGCACTCTTGCCCGAAAAAGTGCGGGTGGCGCACAAGACGGGCGAGATTACCGGTGTAAGGCATGATTCGGGAATCGTATATTTGCCCAATGAACAGCGCTATGTATTGGTGTTGCTTTCTAAAAACTTGGCGAAACCTGACGAAGCCGTGAAAATGATGGCCGAAATATCGGAAATGATCTATGAAGTAGTGGCAAAATAACCCCAAACGGCCCGGCCAAAGCCATTGATTTTTAATGCACCCAGTTTTGAAAATGAAACACTCCACGCTGCTTGCCCTTTGCCTGCTGCTCATTGCCGGGTCGGCGGATGCTCAGAAAAATGCGGCGGACAAATCCGTTGCGTATGCAAACACCATCACTTCCGGGGAACTTGCCAAACACCTGAAAATCTTGGCATCGGATAGCCTGCAAGGCCGTGAAACCGGCGAGCCGGGACAAAAAATGGCCGCCGATTACATTGCCGAGCAGTTCTTCAGCGATAATCTCAAGCCCGTAATGAAATTTGAGGGTGAGGATAGTTTTTTGCAGCAGTTTGACTTGGTCAAGCGTTCATGGGGAGAAGTGTACGTTGAAACCGGCACCAAACGCCGCGAATTCATGAAAGATTTTTATCTGCTGGGGTCAATGGATGTGCCGAGTCAAACCAATGTCGAGGTGGTTTTTGGTGGGTACGGCATCGAATCGGACAATTATTCGGACTACGGGATGCTGGACGTGAAGGGTAAGGCCGTGCTGCTGCTCAGCGGCGAGCCGAAAAACAAAAAAGGACTTTACTTGACAACCGGAACACAAAACGCCTCCCAATGGGGTAGTGAGTGGCGCAAAAAAGTGGAATTGGCGTATAAGAAGGGCGCGAAATATGTGTTTGTCGTGCAGCCCGAAAACATGGCGGTGAGTACTTTCGTGGCCAACTACCGCGGTTACCTGACCGCGCCGAGCTTGGTTTTGAAATACAAGGATATACCTTCACCAGTCAACGGCACGGTCTTCGTTTCCAAGGAAATGGCAGCCGAAATGTTGGGGATTCCGGAGGGGAAAATTGCCAAGTGGCAGCGGAAAGTGGCACACAAAAAAAATCCGAAGCGGTTTGCCAACGCAACGGTAGCCATGAAGTTCGAAAACAAGCAGGAAACCGTGAAATCGGAGAATGTTCTGGCATTGGTGGAGGGAACCGACAAGAAAGAAGAGACGGTAGTGGTGACGGCACACTACGACCACGTGGGCATTATCAATGGCGAAATACACAACGGCGCGGACGACGATGGATCGGGAACGGTGGCTGTGCTGGAAATGGCGCAGGCATTTGCGCAAGCCAAACGGAATGGCGACGGGCCAAGGCGCAGTGTTTTGTTCATGACCGTGTCGGGCGAGGAGAAGGGCTTGCTCGGTTCCGAATATTACACCGATCACCCGGCACTACCGCTTGTGAATACGGTTTGCAACCTGAATATTGACATGATTGGGCGGGTGGACGAAGCACACAAGGACAATCCTGATTACGTGTACCTGATCGGGTCTGATAAGCTTTCCAGTCAATTGCACAGCATCAGCCAGAACGCCAACCAAAAATACAGCGGCCTGCAACTGGATTATACTTACAACGACCCCGGCGACCCGAACCGGTTTTATTACCGGTCAGACCATTATAATTTTGCCCGGAAAAACATTCCGGTAATCTTTTACTTCAACGGCACGCACGAAGACTACCACCGCCCGACGGATGATGTGGAAAAGATAAATTTCAACAAGATTGAAAAAATCGCCCGGCTGGTTTTTCACACGGCCTGGCAGCTTGCCAACCAAGAGGAACGCATTAAAGTGGATAGCAATAAAAAATAGTATCTTTCAGAAACGCCAAACCTCCCATGTCATGAACCCCACCGCCGAGCTATTCCAAAATGTTGCCGAAACCAAGGCGTTTGACCTCAAGCACCGCCAGACAATCAACCACAACATTGGCAAGTACAATGTGGCCGTAGAACTGGGCCTGACGCAGTATGCCGACTATGAACTGGCCCGCAGCCGTGGCTCTTACATTAAGACGCAAAGCATAGAAAACCTTGACAAATACCTGCTCCAGTTTGAAGAGAACTTTAAACGCAATGGCGGCAAAGTGATTTGGGCGGAGACCAAGGAAGACGCGTTGCGCGAAGTGCTGGCGATTTTCGAGAAAAAACGTGCCCGGCTGGTTGTCAAATCCAAGTCAATGGTAACCGAGGAAATCCACTTGAACGAGTACTTGGAAGGGCACGGCATAGAACCCGTTGAAACCGATCTGGGAGAATACATCTGCCAGATTTCGGGTCAGAAACCCTACCATATCGTTACGCCGGTCATGCATATGAGCAAGGAGGACATATCGGAACTGTTTGTGGAGAAACTCAAGACCGCCAAAACCAACGACCCGCAGGAACTCACGTTGATTGCCCGCCAGATTCTGAGCGAAAAATATACCGAGGCCCAAATCGGCATTACGGGCGGCAATTTCCTGATTGCCGATGTGGGTGGTATCGCCATTACTGAAAATGAAGGCAACGCCCGGCTTTCGGTCAGTTTTCCGAAAACGCACATTGCCATTGTGGGCATCGAAAAAGTGATTCCCAGCATCAAAGACTTAGATTTGCTATGGCCGCTGCTGGCAACCAGCGGCACCGGTCAGCAAGTAACCGCCTATAGTTCCATCGTTACCGGGCCGCGCCAGGCCCACGAAACCGATGGCCCCGAAGATATGTACGTGATATTGCTCGATAATGGCCGCACAAATTTGCTAGCTGAACCCGACAAACGGCAGGCATTGAACTGTATCCGGTGCGGAGCCTGCCTTAACACTTGCCCGGTTTACAAAAACATTGGCGGCCACACGTATGATTCCACGTACAGCGGGCCCATCGGTTCGGTAATCACGCCGCATCTGGAAGGCATGGATAAATTCAAGCACCTGAGCCATGCCAGTTCATTGTGCGGAGCCTGCACATCCGTTTGCCCGGTGCGCATTGACCTCCATAACCTGCTGCTGCTCAACCGCAAGCAAAGCGTGGATGAAGGATTCAACGACAAGATAGAGAAAATAGGATTTGACTTGTGGGTGAAGGCGATGAAAAACCGGAGGCTGCTGAACTTGGCGGGAGGATGGATGAAAAATGCGGGGTTCAGGTTTCTGTTTAAAGATACCTGGGGAAGACGGCGCGAAACGCCAATCTTACCCCCAAGATCCTTCAACCAGCTATGGAAAGAAAAACAGAACGGCAAATCTTGATTCATACTTGCCGTGTGTCATTTCTAACACTGCTAAATTAGCAAGGATAGTATAACGCCGCCCGATTTTTAGATGAACCCCGGAGAACAGTAGATAAAAAATGAAATAAGGCCGACTAAAAATCCGGAAGGGAAAATCTTTATCTGCAAACTGAGAATCCGGTAGGCAAAAGGGCGGAGGTGAATCCTGAAAGCATCAGGCAGCCTCCAGACGGATGAGATTCAGGACTTTTGCGCCACCTGACGACCGCTCCCTGTGTTTGCCAAAGTGAACGGATCAAAATAGTATCTTTTGAAAACACCAAACCTGCCGTTTGAAAAGGAACCAAAAAAAAGCGATATTTGTAGTAGTGGCTAATGCAAGCCAACGCGCGGATTTTTGGACACCGCGAAAACCCGCAACGCTTTTTTGGGGCTGACCGGTATTGACGGCTTGTGCAGGCTGCGGGTAAGCACGCTGGGAGTTGGAAGAGTCTCCCGTCAAAAATTCTTCCAAAACACAATTGGCGAAGCTAACTACGCCCTCGCGGCCTAATTAAGAATTAGGTAGCGTGTGTTCCGCCTGCTCCACGCACTGCCGGGCAGGCAACCGGGACATCATCACGCAGTGCCGACGGCGGTAAGGCCACGCGCCGCCCAACCGTACCAGTGAATAAGGCCCGTGTGCGGGATGCAGTTACCTTGCACGGGTTCGAAAACCAAACAACTGCTAAGCGTGTAGAAAGCCCGATGGTTTCCTTGTCCGGACGAGGGTTCGAATCCCTCCAGCTCCACTTAAAACCCCGCCGATTAAAAATCGGCGGGGTTTTGTTTTTCAAATCGGTTTATGGAATTCATTGGCTCAGCGCATCCTACTGAAAAAAACCATTAGCCATGAAAAATCTGCACTTACAAATTCCCAAACCCTGCCACGAAAACTGGCAGCGAATGCTTCCCGAAGCCGGAGGCCGCCATTGCTTGGCTTGCCAAAAAACCGTGGTTGATTTCACGGTCATGACCGATACAGAAATAGTATCTTTTTTCAAGGCCAAACCCGCCCTTGTGTGTGGTCGTTTCCGCAAGGAACAATTGGCTCCCCAGCTTGTGACTTCCAAGCCCGCCGCTAACTGGAAAGCATATCTTTTGGCGTTTGCGGCAACACTGGCCTTAAAATCGATGATGACGGATGAGGCCGAAGCGCAAGTGCAAACCGAACAACGCCAACCGAAACCAGAAACTTTGATAGGAAAAATAGCAGTGGAACCACTTGTAAATGAAGCATTTACCGTTACTGGAAAGATCAAGGACGAAAAGACAAAGGAATCATTACCGGGCGTTTCCATCGCTATCAAGGGAACCAACCGGGGCACCACAACCAACGCCAACGGGGAATTCAGCCTGCCGGAAGTGAAAAATGGTGATGTGTTGGTAACGAGTTACATTGGATATTTAACTGAAGAACGGATGGTTCAATTCAACCCATCATTGACAATCGGTCTGCGACCGGATACCACCACATTGGCGGGTGAAGTAATGGTGACGAATTATAAAAGTCCAGTTCACAAGCGTATTCTTTACCGCATCAAATCGTGGTTTCAGCAGTAGCCGGTTTCGGCTTTTTTGAAATACTCTGTGCCAAAAACTCTTTCGGGGTCGTACCGGTGGTATTCTTAAATGCCCGGTTAAAAGTGGACTTGGAGTTGAAGCCGCAGTCAAGTGCTACGGCCAGCAGCGTCAGGTGTTCGTTCTGCGGATTTTGGATTTGTCTTTTGAATTCTTCCACCCGGTACTCGTTCACAAAGTCGTTGAAATTCTTCTTGTAAACGCCATTGATAATCGCCGAAAGCACCGAAGTGTTGGTTTTCAACTGGTGCGCCACGTCGGCCAAAGTAAGTTCAGGTTG
>JANPIL010000121.1:0-4513 GCA_031424975.1 Sphingobacteriales bacterium | reverse complement strand
GATGCGCCACACGCCCGCCAGCGCGTTTGCGCTTTTCGGCTCATCCAGGCGTTCCCAAACCTCCTCGCCTTCGGGGGCGTTGAGGGCCAGCCGTTTGCCTTTCAGCACATAATCGTAGGCAACGGTATTGCCCACCTTGGTCGAGTCACGGGTGTTGAATTCCAGCCGCAGGTTGAAATTGCTTTTGTCCATGCTGTACGGCCCGCCGCTGGTATAGTAAAACTTGCGCGAAACCAGGTCGTAGCAGGTGTAGGTGGCGTAATTGTCCGTGCAAAGCATAACGATATTCATGCCCACCGGCAGTGGCTGGTTGTTTTTCTCCACCAGCAGCCACGCGCCGCTGAACGGTGAGGTTTTGAATTTTGCCGGGATACTATTTTCCAGGCTTGCCAGCGCAAAACCCGGGCAACCCAAACCGGCCATTGCGGCCACTAACAGTAAAAACCTCATGTCATCTGTACGGTTTAATGGATTGAAAATATCCGGTGAGTAATGCGGTTACATACGGATTTGCGCGGCCTAATGTTGCCGTCATTTGGCGGCTGCTTTCATCAGCGACCGGGCCTCAGAGCCGTTGTGCAGCGGCGATGCCATAAGGCTGATTTCCGTGGCTTGGAAAACCAAGTGGCCGATACCCGGAAAATCCTGCTCGCGGAAACTCGCCGGGCGGCTGCCCTGCATACGCGCCAGTGCCACGTGCGCCACCGGCGCGGGGGCAAGCGGCTGGCTGAGCAAGGCGGCCGTTTGGCGCGCGGTTTCCATCAGTGCGTTGCCGGGCACAAAAGCCGCCGCCAGCATGGCCAGTTTGTTGCGCTGGTAAATGGGCTTTATGGCACTGAATTGCAACCGGAAAGGCGCGGCACAGGGCAATTCGCCGAAGTTCCGGCTGGCTTTTTCCAGTACATCGTTGGTGGTTTCGTCCACAAAAAACAAGCCAGCGCGGAGCAAATCGCGGTCAATCCATTGCAGGCCGGGAATTTTGATATGGTTGCGCAAGTCGCCCAAAGCGTCTTTCACTTGGTCGGGTAGCTCAATCGCGTACAGGAGTTTTTTCATAGCGGTGGATGGTTTTGTATGGGGAGAGAAAAAAATGGGCGGTAGCCTTGGCGAAAAAAAACCGCCCCGCTACGTTTCCTGTTTTCAAAAAGTGGACTTCGGGTTATGCCGCCATGCGCCTGCCCTTGCCGAAACCGGGATTTCCGCAACCGACAGCAAGTTAAATTTACGGCCTTTTTTTTTAAAACAAGCGGGTTTCGGTTGTTGAAACCATATTATTTTTCTGTGACGAAAAACCGGCTTTTTTCTGGTTATCTTGCCGCATTTCCTTATTCAGCCTGCTGCAATGCTCCCTGACACCGAAAACAAGTATGATGCCTACGCCGTGCTACGCAACCGCGAGTTCAGGCTGTTCGTGGCCATGCGCTTTTTGCTGACGCTGGGCATCCAGATACAAAGCACCATTGTGGGCTGGCAGATTTATGAAATCACCAACGACCCGCTTTCGTTGGGCTTGATTGGCTTGGCCGAGGCCGTGCCGTTCATGTCGGTGATACTGTACGGCGGCCACTTGGCCGATTTATACAGCCGCAAAAAACTGATAGTGTGGGCTTTGTGCGCCTATCTGGTGGGGGCCGGACTGCTCTTCTTTTTCACGCTGCGACCCGCCCAATTCGTGAACCACTACGGAACCCTGCCCATTTACGCCGTTGTGTTCCTGACCGGCCTGGCCCGTGGTTTTGGCGGCCCGGCCATCAGCGCGTTTGTGGCGCAATTAGTGCCGCGCGGGCAATACACCAATGCTTCCACCTGGAACACCACTTTCTGGCAGGTTGCCGCCGTTTCAGGCCCCGCACTGGGCGGCCTCATTTACGCATTCTCCAAAAACGGACTGCCCAAAATAGTATCTTTTGAAACCGCCGAACCCGGCCTTAATTATGGCGGCATTGCCGCTTACGGCACGGTCATAGTACTTGTGCTGGCTGCCATCGGCTGCCTTTTGTTCATTGCCGCCAAGCCCATGCAGCGCAGTGAAAACCGCGAGCCGCTGACCCGGCGGCTCGCCGATGGCGTGCGGTTTGTGTTCGGCAACCAAATCATTCTCAGTGCGTTGACGCTCGATTTGTTTGCCGTGTTTTTTGGCGGGGCGGTGGCGTTGCTGCCCATTTTTGCCAAGGAAATCATTGTTGCCGGGCCGGATGCGTGGGGTCTGCTCAAGGATCCATCGGTCAGGCTGGGGCTATTGCGGGCTTCGCCCTCGGTGGGTGCGGCATTGATGGGCTTGGTGCTGGCCCACCGCCCGCCCCTGCGCGATACCGGCAAGAAACTGCTGTTTTACGTGGCCGGTTTCGGCGTTTGCATGATTCTTTTTGCGCTGTCGAGCAATTTTTACCTGTCTTTCGGAATACTGGCCCTGAGCGGCGCACTCGATGGCATGAGCGTAGTGATCCGCAGTACGATTCTGCAACTGATGATACCGGACAATATGCGGGGGCGGGTTTCGGCGGTGAACAGCATTTTTGTCGGCTCATCCAACGAGATCGGCTCGTTTGAGTCGGGGGTGGCGGCGCGGCTGCTGGGCTTGGTACCATCGGTGGTTTTTGGTGGCTTCATGACGCTGGCGGTGGTGGCCGTCACGGCGCGGGTGGCTCCCAAACTGCGCAACCTGCAAATGGAATCCATTGAACAACCGGAAACGTAAAATGGGGGTTTGGGCACAAAAAAAGATACTATTTTGCGGGCTTGCCTTTTGCTGGGCGGCGCGGTTGGCAGCGGCCCAGCCGCCCGTTGTGCTCGATGGCAACCGCCAATCGGTCAAGATTAGCGGTCACCTGCATTTCCTCAAAGACCCGACGCGCCGCCTCACGCTGGCCGGGGCGGTGCGCCAAGCCGCCGCATTCCAGCCATTCCGGCAAGCGTTGCCCAATTTGGGATCCACCGAGTCGGCGGTTTGGCTGCGGTTTACCGTGGTCAACAATATGCGTGACGACTGGTTTCTGGAAATCGGCAACCCGCTTTTGGAAGACATCACTTTTTACAAGGTGAAAAACGGCAAAGTCGTTGCCCGGCGCAACGCCGGTTTCTACCATCCCTTGGCACGGCGCGATTTGGAGAGCAATTTCTACCTTTTCTCACTTTTCCCGCCATCCGAAACCCCGCCCGACACGCTGGCCTGCTACCTGCGCATTACCAACAGCATGCCCATGCAGTTTCCGTTGCAAATCATCACCGCACGCAAGCTGAGTGAGGAAAACCATCCGATTGATATCGCCAATGGCATTTATCTGGGCATCATGCTGGTTATGGCCCTGTATAACCTGTTCATTTACAGCAGTGTGCGCGACAGGATATACCTGTATTACGTAGGCTACGTGTTGTTTTCCAGCTTGGTGATCGGCGATTTCCAAGGGTACATTTTCGATTTGCTTTGGCGCGACACTTGGGGGTGGCTGCCACGCGTGGATTATGTTCCGGCAATGCTCGCTAACATTTTCGCCATCCTTTTCGCGCGCCACTTCTTGGACACCGCCACCCATACGCCCCGGATGCACAAGGGCATAAAGTGGCTCATTGCCAGCAGCATACTTATCATTGCCGTTGGCCTATCCATTACACTTTCGGGAATGGAACGGTACAAGGTATGGTGTGAGCTGACAATCCAACTGGTTGTTTTCGTGTCGGCGGTTTACTTTCTGGCCATCGGCATCCTGCTGTTGCTGCGCAAAAAACGCACGGCCTTGTTCTACGTGCTGGCATGGACCATTTTCCTAACCGGCACCGCCATTTTCATATTGCAGATTGACGGGATTGTGGCCAACAATTTTTTTACCGAGAACGCCATCCAAATCGGTTCCGCCATTGAAACCATGCTGCTTTCGCTGGCCTTGGCCGACCGCATAAACACCTACAAAAAAGACAAGGAAGCCGCCCAAAACCGCTACATACGCCAGTTGCAGGAAAACGACCAGGTACGCAACCGCCTTGCCCGCGACCTGCACGACGACTTGGGATCCACGCTGAGCAGCATCTCGATCCTGAGCCAAGTGGCTCAGCACCGGCACCTTTCCGAGCCAACGCAAACCGGCGAGTTGCTGGAACGCATCAGCTACAACGCGCAGAAAATGATGGACACCATGCACGACATTGTATGGACCACCCAGCCCGACAACGACTCGCTGGGCGATGTGGCGGTGCGGATGCGGGAGTTTGCCGCCGAAGTGCTTGAAGCCAAAAACATTCCGTACCAAATCCACGTGGACGATTCATTGCTGTCGCTGAAACTGCCCGCCAAGCGCCACTACGATTTTTACATGGTTTTTAAGGAAACCATCAACAACATCGCCAAATACTCGGAAGCGACCATGGTGCTTGCGGAGATGAAAAACCGCAACAATGCCCTGCAACTGCGCGTGCAGGATAACGGGAAGGGGTTTGATTTGGCAACGGTGAAAAACGGCAACGGCCTGAAAAACATGGAGAAACGGACGCAAGCCCTGAGTGGCCGCTTCACGGTGGT
>JANPIL010000120.1:0-1926 GCA_031424975.1 Sphingobacteriales bacterium | reverse complement strand
GTGGCCGCCCACGCAATGGCCTCGGTCATGACAACGAGGGTGTTACCATCTTGTCCAACGCTTCAACGTGCTGGCATTCAGTCCGCTGTACCTGCCGCCAACCATCACAATTGTATTGTATTTCCACAAGTCCACGCGGTTTACGTAGGCCATGTCCACCATCGTGGGCGGCATATTGTACCGTTGGTCCAGCAAGTGCCAGACTTCGCCCGCATCGGTGGGCGTAACCCCCGTGCCCACCAGCAGCATTACTTTTGGCTGTGCCACCGGCGCAAAATTGCCACTGCCAAAATCAATCCCGGAAACGGTCAAACCCGAAGCGACACCCGTGATTTCCAACCCGTCGCGCTTGGCCAGTAATTGCATTTCTCCGAGAATCTCCTCTTTGGTTTTTGATTGCAAACCGACCGGAACCAGTATAGTTCCGTAGTCGAAACCTTGTGTTTTCCCCTGCACGGTTGCCGTGAAAGTCTTGGTGGCCACGCGCACTTGGTAGCCTTTTTTGAGCAGTTCATTCACGGCTCGCGGGGCGTAATAGTTGTCCCATGCCAGCAGGTAGCCGTACGCATCGGCATCGCCGCTGACTTTGCCTTCGGGGAAAACAGCGGATGAAAGTTTGTCGCCCAACGCGGCGGGGGTTTTGGTTTCGGCAAAGGGCATATTGAACGCCAGCGGCAGTGAAAACGCCGAAATATCGTAGAACAGGCTGTCTTCAAAGCTTGTCCGCTTCTCGAACATGGACTTGATGAGGCGGTATTGCGGCTGGTTTCCGGGGATGAAATAAGAACCGTCGGGAGCGAAGGTCTGGCCTCCGGCGGAGATACCTGCCTGTCCGGCAGGCAGGCTATTTTTGAGCGGATGCACGTCCACTTTTTGCTGCGTCAAAATCTTCAGCATTTCATAGGTGCGGGCCTTATCGTGCTGGTTGCCAAATACATAGCCATTGGCGGCTTTGCTTTCGCTGGCGACACTGCGATAAAAATCACGCTGGAAACTGAGCAAATCCACGCGCAATGCCCGCGCCGCCGCCAGCGTGGAGAGCATGGTGGTGAACTGGTTGCGGATGGTGAACGGGAAAGTGAGCACGCCGTTGACGGTTTGCTGGGCGTGCCCGCGCGAACTGCCCTGCTCAAACAATATGCCCACGCAACCCTGCACATCGGGATAGGTGGAGCCTTTGCCGTAATAGAAATCGTCAAAATTTTCCTCGGTAAAGTACAGCGAACCGATTTTGTCCAAGGCTTTGGCATGAAACGCCCCGATTCTCCGGGTCAGTTCCTGATTGGTTTTCGGCGTGAGCGGATGCACGCGGCTCTGCACGCCGGGCTGGAAAAAAAACGTGCTGTTGCTTCCCATCTCGTGGTGGTCGGTGAGAATGTTGGGCTTCCATTCTTGGAATTTTGCCGCACGTCCTTGGCTTTCAGGATGTTGCACATACAGCCAATCACGGTTTAAATCGAACCAGTAGTGGTTGAAACGTCCACCGGGCCATGTTTCACTGAACTCGCGGCTGTCGGCATCGGTCACCAGCGTGCGGCTTTTGTTCGTATTCGCCCAATGCGAAAACCGCTGCATTCCGTCGGGATTGAACACCGGATCAACCAAAATCACCGCTTCATTGAGCAGCGAATCAATGGCCGGGCCTTGCGCCGCCGCCAAATGGTAAGCCAGCAGCAGCATGGCGTTCGCGCCGCTTGGTTCGTTGCCGTGTACCGTAGCCCCAATCCAAACTATGGCGGGCATTTTCTGAATGTTCAACGTGCCGGATTGTGTCGCGTCCGAAAGTTTGAGGTGCTCGGCCTTGATATTTTCCAAGTTGGCGCGGTTGGCTGCACCCGTCACCGTGAGCATTACCAGCGGCCGCGCTTCGTAGGTGCGGGCGTAGGTTTCCAGCGAAATGCGGTCGGAAGCCTGGTCAAGTTCGCG
>JANPIL010000119.1:0-28394 GCA_031424975.1 Sphingobacteriales bacterium | reverse complement strand
GCTCCCATCCACGTGCCAAGCCCCGGAATGCTGACCAGCGACACAAACGCCAGCGGATACGCCTGCGTGAGCCGGAAATAGATTTGCGACACGTCGGTTTGCCCGCCAACCGCCACCGTGACCGTGCGCGACAATACAACTTTTTGGAAATCGCCGCGCTGCATGGCTTCGGTTGCCAAGCCCACGGTGCGTTCAAAATCGGTTTGCGTCGTATCCTGTGCGTGGTAACCCGGACGGCTGGCAACGGATGCGGGAGCGGAACCATCTTGCAGGATCCGTTCGGCAGTCCGGTAAAAATGTTCGCGGCGGAGTTGCAAAACCGGGTCGCGCAGGGGCGGGTTCTGATCCGAAAGAAGATGTTTCCCGCCGGGTTCCGATGGCTCGATTTTAAAATGAATGTCGGCCTGCAAAAAAAGCGTTTGTCCGGTGTCGGCGTTAATGAACGGGCTGAAGGCAAATCCGGGCGGCATTTCCTCCAAGTCAACCGCCGTTTTTTGCGGCCTGCCCGACAAATCCACAATGCCCTGCACCGTGTCTGACTCGGGCAGCCGCCACAGGGCCACCGGCAAACGCAGTTGGTGCGCCGCCGCCCACAACGCCCGGACGCAGCGCAAGGTATCAGTGGATGCCGTGGAAGAAATGGACGAAACGGACATTTTGATGGGAACGACGCGGTAAAATAGTATCTGGCGGAAAGGCAAAACATGCCGGTATCCTGATAACCGAAAAAGAAACCGTCCGGTTTCCGTGGCGTAAAAACGGGGGCGTTTTCCAAAAAAACAAAGAACCCCACCCCAACCCCTCCCCGCAAGGGAGGGGCTTTTTTTGCTTCCCTCTCCGAAGGAGAGGGGCCGGGGGTGAGGCTTTTACCTATCCTTCACCGCCACCGTCAACCGGCTGACGCACACTAATTGTCCGGCTTCGTTGGTGATGCGGATGTCCCAGACGTGGGTGGTGCGGCCCATGTGGATGGGCGTGGTTTTGCCGTACACATACCCCTGCGTCACCGAACGGACGTGGTTGGCATTGATTTCCAAACCCACGGCGTACTGTTTTTCCGGGTCAAGGCAGCAATTGGCGGCCAAGCTGCCCACGGTTTCGGCCAGCACCACCGACGCGCCGCCGTGCAGCAGGCCCAGCGGCTGGTGCGTGCGGAAATCCACGGGCATCCGGGCAATGATGTAATCCGGGCCTACTTCGGTAAATTCAATGCCCAAGTGTTCCACCAGCGTGCGGGCGCGGGTTTGGTTCAGCATTTCCACCGTTACTTGCGGCGGGAAAATCGGTTTTGTCGTGTCTTGCATGGCCGCAAATTTCCAAAAAAATGCCGGGTTTGGGCTTTTTGGAAGATACTATTTTTCCGGTGCCGTTTCAACGCCGGTTTTCGTAGCTTGGCGTGCCAAACCACCAAAACCCATCTGTCATGAGAAACCTGCTTTTGCTGTCCGTATTCCTGCCGCTCACGCTGTTGGCGCAAACCGCAACGCCGCCCAAAGTGCTGGTAGTGACGGCGCACCCCGACGACGAAACCACGTTTTCGGTGACGCTCTACAAAATCGCGCACGATTTGAAAGGCACCATTGACCTGGCCTTGCTCACCGATGGGCAGGGCGGCTTCAACGGCTCGGAACTGGGTTCGGAATACTACCGCCTGAACCTGACCGACTCGGCCACGGGCCGCGCGCACCTGCCCGCCATCCGCAAGCAGGAATTATTGAACGCAGGGCGCATCATGGGCATCCGCAACTACCTGTTTTTCGACCAGAAGGATGATTACTACTCACAAGACCCGAAGCCGTACCTGAGCGGCCAAAACTGGGATGCGTCATTGATTGAAAAGAAACTGGACGGCATCTTGGCCAAAGGCGCGTACGATTTCGTGCTAACCATGCTGCCCGATTCGGGCCAGCACGGCCACCACAAAACCGCGACACTCATGGCCCTGCGGGCCGTGCAACGCTACAATGGCGCTAAAAAGCCGGTGGTGCTGGCGGGCAAGGAACTGGGAGCGAAGCAGGATTTCAGTTTTGCCGGACTGAAAGGCTACCCCGAAACCCGCATCCTGAAAGGCGCACCCACGTTTGCCGTCAGCCGCATTGCCAGGTTCGGACACCAAAACTCGCTCAGCTACATGATTGTGGCCGACTGGGTGACGGCCGAGTACAAATCGCAGGGCGACTTGCAGAACAACGGCATCCACACCGGCGACTTGGAAACGTTCTGGTGCTTCGAACTGAATGGCGGGGCGGGTTTGGAAAAAGCGAAGGGTTTGTTCAAGCAACTGAATAGCAGCGGATATTCCAATAGCGTCCGGCAAAAATAGTATCTTTTGGAAAGTCAAAACCCGTGTTTTGACAAGTTGCGTCAATGCCGCTATATTTGGTTAATTGGCGCAACTTCCGGTTGGAAGGACTGCTGCAATATAGGAGTTACAGGCAAGTTTAGAATGACACGTTTACAAGGACAAGACGATATAGAAATTCAAAATTCACAGACCATTGTTTCCTTTGACAAAAAAGGCGGTGGAGATTGGGAAGTATGGCACAGACTAATTTCAATTGAAGGGAAACCTGCATATGAAATAGGTAATATTTGCGGGACTTGTAGTTTCTATTTTGAGAGATTGGAAGGAGCAAATCAAAGTGTACAGCCAAAGGAGACCATTGAGCAGTTAAATGAAGGTCTAAAAAGTTTAGAAAAAGGAGTTGTAAAATCTGTTTCGACAATTATTCCTAATGGTAAATACAAAATCCTTCTGTTGACAATTTATCCAAAGATTGTAGAGCTTGGCAAGGAAAATGACTATTTCACAAAAGAACAAATTGAGCTTTGGGGACTTGACGGTTTTTATGGTATACCTTATAATCCTAAAGTACCTTATTATCGTGGGACAGACCAAAACATAAAGGAAAATGAAAAAGTGTTTGAATTTATAATTCCCATGTTTCCTCAAACTTGGTTGGACAAAACAAGACTTGAATATTATGATAATGAAATTTCTGAAGGAACAATACCCACAGCAATTTGTTTGACTGTTCTTGATATTAAAGCCCCTGCAGTTTGGAATAACGAGGAGCAACCAGAATTTGTTGGACATTGGTGTTTGGCTCATTACATTTTGGACGGACATCACAAACTATATGCGGCAGCTAAAGCAGGTAAACAGATTAACCTACTTAGCTTCTTAGCGATTGATGAATGTATTTTAGAGACTAATAGCGACATTAAAACATTGCTTGACACGATTTGATGCGAGAAGAAAACCTGCTTGTAACATGGGGATTGACGTTATTGGGGCAGGACGTTGGAATATCGGATGTAGCTCACTATCAGCTTCGGTTTCGGCGGACGAATATCCATCGGCTTTTGTACTTATTTTCATCATCAGTTTTTCAATCAGCAGCGGTTCCGGGCAGACAGAATTCTATTTCCCAACCTGCACAAAGCCCTGCTTGTTAGTAGCAAGTGTAAAAACATCACTCACAGACACTTCATCCAACGAAACACTGACAAAACCGATTAAAAGAAGGCGGACAATTCCGGCTTTTTTTGTGTTTTTATTTGAATCAAAACAAGCTCTCATGCAATTTGCGGACATTAAAAACGACATTGCTTTCCGAAAAATATTCAGCAACGAAACCCGGACAGAAATCCTCATTCTTTTCTAAATACTATTTTAAAGTTGGAGGGCTACAAGCAGATTGTCTGAGTGGAAATCCTCAATCCCTATCAGCTACCCCGCATGGCTGGCTCCAAAACCACCATTCTGGATGTGAGAGCCAAAGACCATCAGGGCAATTTTTATATTAGAGTTGCTATCGTTTGATAATCAGCCAGGTAATGGCTTACTTAAAACCGGATTTCCATTGGTGCAATGCACGCTCTCTGTTTGTTTTGACAAAAAGGGGTTTTACGTTTCGAAAACCTGCCTGCCGGACAGGCAGGGATACTATTTTCCGGGTTCGGCTTTATTGAAAAAATGCGCAACTTATTGATTATCAGAATATAACAACTCTATTATAGCAGATATTCTATATTTGGAAGCAGACCGTAATTATTGTAATGTTTGTACTAAAAATAACATCTACTTATTGGTCAATACACTCAAAAATATGGAAGACAAATTGCCCTTTGAGCGATTCCAACGCATCCATCGCTCCTTCATCGTGAACGTTAATCACGTAGATGAAGTGGCAAAAAATCATATTACTGTTGACAACAAAATCTTGCCTTTGAGTAAGGATTTATTGGATAGATTGAGATTGGTTTGAGAAAAAATTCATTTTAAAATTAATTTATGATGCAAAAATATACCCTGATTTTCTGCTTAATCGCTTCTAATTTGATTTCGGCTCAACCATTTCCAGTGCAGAATTCGGCGATGGATAGTTTGCAAAATATCATTAATAGTAAGGCCAAAGATACCAATAAAGTACACGCTTTTTATTGGTTAAGTCGAGCAAATACGCTCTTAAACGCCAGATTAGCTATCGAATTAGCTAATAAAGGGTTGAATTTGTCAAAAGAAAATAAATTTCCAATCGGTGAAATAGAATGTTTAGAAGCACTTTCATTTGCTTATGCCATTACTTCTTCTTTTGATATTGGCTTTGAAACTGCCTACCGACAAATAGAGTTGAGTAGGAAATTTGCTGCCATTCGTGAAGTATTTGGTATCAATATGATGGGTTTGTTGTATCAGAAATTAGGGGATGATAAAGAGTCGTTGAAATGGGCAAAAAAAGCCTATTATCATCCCCAGAGGAAGCAGACGGACTATTTTACGCAGTGGAGTGCTAAGTTTTTAATTGCTCAACAGTATGAAAGAGTGAATAAACTTGATTCTGCCTATCATTTCGCAAAAGAATCTTTGGAGTATTCAAAGAAATATTTTCCCATGCAGGAAGGGTATCCTATGCTGATTCTCGCACGGGTAAATAGCAAGCGTAAAAATTTTGCTGAAGCAATCAATTATGGTAAGCAGTCTATTTTAATTTCACAAAAAACTCATTCCGATTTTTTTGTGAATGAGGTAGAAAATGAGTTAGCTCAAATTTATTTTACTCAACGTAAATTAGATTCAGCTCAATATTATGCGAATATGGCGTTGCGCGGTGGAAACCAATTCAAAAATTACCTCGTGATAATGAATTCTTCCAATTTGTTATCACAGATTTACGAAAAAAGTAACCCCATAAAAGCATTTGATTACCTGAAAATTTCGACGGCTGCCAAAGATACGGTTACTAATATTGAAAAAAACAAACAAGTTAAAATCTTAGAAATCAAGGAAAAACAACGAGTAGAAGATTTGAATTTAGCCGAAGTTTATGCCAAAAATGAATTACGATTTAACACTGTCATAGGTTTATTATTTTCGGCACTTTTAATCTCATTTATTCTCTATCGGAACAACCGCCAAAAACAGAAAGCAAATGCCCTTTTGCAAGAACAAAAAGCCGAAATCAACACCCAAAATATAACCCTTGAAAATACGCTGGGTCAACTTACGTCTAAAAATGCTGAAAATGAATTGCTTTTGAAAGAGATTCATCATCGAGTGAAAAACAATCTTGAAGTGGTATCGAGTTTGCTGGCTTTACAATCAGCAAAAATCGATGACCCTGATGTGCAAGAGGCGATGCTTGCCAGCCAAAATAGGGTACAAAGCATGGGCATTTTGCACCAAAAACTTTACCAATCAGACCATTTGGCTTCTATAGAAATGAAAAACTATTTTCAAAACCTTTGCGAAAACTTATTAGATTCTTACAACGAAACCCATAGAATAAAAGTAAGTGTTGATATGGACGAAATAGAAATGGACGTGGATACTGCCATACCCGTAGGCTTAATTGTAAACGAACTGCTGACTAATTCGCTTAAATATGCTTTTCCGATGGGCAAAAATGGAGAAGTGAAATTAAGCTTGAAAAATACAGATAAAGAGCATTTCGTATTGACAATAAGCGATAATGGCGTAGGTAAAATATTAAACTCTTCGCCCAAAGGAACCGGTTTTGGAAGCCAGTTAGTAGATTTGCTAACGCAACAATTAGATGGCAAACTGAATCAAGAAGTAAGCAACGGCACTTTAATTTCTATTGACTTTAAAAGTCAAAAAGCAGCTTAAAGAAATGGTGAATATTGATTTTATAATGAACTGACTATTAGCTTATTACACAATTTGGTGTTTTTTTTTAACTTCATTGTTAATTATTCCCATGGCGATACCTTTTAAAATATTAATAGTAGAAGATGAAATGCTGATTGCTGCCAATATCGCTCATCAGCTTGAAAGTTTGGGTTATGAGATAGCAGCTATTATACCCAGAGGGCAAGAAGCCATCAATGCCGTAAACACGCACAAACCAGATTTGGTGCTGATGGATATAAACCTGAAAGGAGAATTAGACGGCATAGAAACTGCCACTCAAATGCAAACCAATGGACAAATCCCTGTTATATACCTCACTGCCAATACTAGCGATATTTTTTTTAATCGTGCCAAAGCCACTAATCCGCATGCTTTTTTATCCAAACCTTTCAAAAAATTAGACCTAAAACATGCCTTAGCTTTGGCTTTTGAAAGAATTTTAACAGAAAAGAATGAACCCCAAAATTTGCCAGAAAAATATATATTGAATGACAGGATTTTTGTCAGGCATAATGAAGTAATGGTAAAAATTATTGTTGCAGATATTCTTTACTTGGAAGCCGACCGTAATTATTGCCAAGTATTTACCAAAAACAATGCCTACCTTTTAGTAAACACACTAAAAAATATGGAAGACAAACTGCCCATCGAGCAATTTCAACGCATCCATCGTTCATACATCGTGAATGTAAATCACATTAACGAAGTAGCTCAAAACCATGTAACGGTAGAGCATAAAATTTTGCCATTGAGCAAAGAACTAAGAAAAGATTTATTGGATAGGTTGCGGTTAGTTTAAGGTAGCGTTTGATATTCTTTTTAAATCCTGATAGGTACTGAAACCTATCAGGATTTTTTGTTTTATTCCTTCGGTAAATAAATCCCCACCTTCGGACAGTTTTCAGGTGGTCTCGTCCTTGATTGGTTTTCGGTTTCAAGATTTCTGTATTGATTTACTCAATAATTTTAACAAAATCTTTTCTCAAACCCCAAAACGGTACGGCGTTCCGTACAACCAAATCAAAATGAAAATCATTAAACTTTTCTCAACGCTGGCAATCATCATTGCCTTATTTTCAACCACCAATGCCCAAGCACAGGCGGCAAACTATGAAATTGCTCCACAGGAGTATGTTACGCTTTCGGAACAGGCATTGAGCCATGTTATCAAACTTAATTTTGATGCTTGGGCGAATATGCTGGCTGACGATGTAGAGTTTTGGTTTCCTGATGGCGACAACAACACCCGCACCAAATTGGTCGGCAAAAAAGCGGTGATTGAGTGGTGGAAAAACTGGAAGGCTACTTCGGGTATCAAATCCATGACCATGGACGAAGCAGTCTTTCTGCCAGTAAATGCCCTAAAACCTACTGCAGGTTCTAAACTCACTGGCAACCTTGTGATTAGCTATTTCACCAACAAGTTTGTCTTTGCCACCGGTACTGCAAATCTGAGAATGAACTTTGTTACGCATTTCAACGCAAACAAAAAGATTGACCGCTATATCACTACATACGACCGCACGGTGATTATCAAGGCAATGGGTAAAGATATTTTGCAAAAGAAGTAGGATAAATTTCGCCGTTGTTGGTCTTAAAAAGCCAGCAACAGTGAAATTTTGTTTGTTTGCCCCCTCAGTATTTTTCTCTATTTTTTAATCAAAAAACAAAACGGGAAAGCCGAAAACCGAATAGAGTAGGCAATAAACAATTAAAATTAAATAAAAATGAAAAAAAATCATACTATCCCTAATCTTTATATTTTTTGGCATCATTTCAACAGTCGCACAAACTAAAGAAACGATTGAAAACGAAGTCTGGAATATGGAAAAAAAGTATTGGGAATATGTCCAAAAAACCGACACGATACCGTATAAAAAATTGTGGCATACTGATTTTATAGGCTATCCAAGTTTTGGTGATGGTGTTTCTAACAAATCCAAAATAGCGGCTTGGATTCCTGTTTTGCACGAAAATGCTTCGCAACAATTTAGCTATACATTATACAAAAAAGCAATAAATTATATTGGTGATGTGGTAATCGTATTCTATGATGTTGATGAAATTTGGACGAACAAAGAAAACGAAGTCGTTCGAAAAGAAACCTACAAGTTTACTCATACTTGGAAAAAATACAAGTCAACTTTGTTGATTATTGGCGGTATGGCAGCAAAAAAACTATAAATCAATAGAAACGAGAAAGCCGAAAACCGAATATCGTAGGCAGTCAAAAAAATAAAAATGAATAAATATATTAGTGCCATTAGTTTATTTCTACTCCTTTCTTGTTCTCGACAGATAGCATTAGAGAAATCTCGAGATAGTAACCTTCAAAAAATTGAACCCAAAATTTTTGCTTTATATCCAGAAAAGGAATTCACCAACGACAATTTACCCGTTGAGCGAATAAAACTTGAACTTAATGGGAGAACTCTTTATGCAAATTGGGTATCTAATGACAGCAAAGCACCTGCATTTTTCATACTTCACGGAAACGGAGAAACTCTTTCAGACTGGCGACCTTTGCAAGCCTACCTTTTAAGCAAAGGATATTCTTCTTTTGCATTTGACTACACTGGTTTTGGCAGTAGCACAGGCAAACCAAGTATATCAAGATTAAATGAGGATGCTATTGAAGCATATAAGAAATTTGCTACTCTGTCTTTTAACGCTAAGGAACGTATAGCCTTTTCCCATTCGTTAGGTGGGAGTGTGTTATTAGAAACTGCAAATAAATTTAAGCCTTTACCTAATAAAGTTGTTACACATGCTGCTTTTACTACACTAAGAGAAATTGGTGTAGTAAAAAAAGTATTTGCAGATAGTGTAAAAACGAATTACCCTGATGTTTGGAACGGATATAAAAACGTTAAGAAATTAAAATCACCGCTTTTTATCATCCATAGCATGGCCGACAAAACAATACCAATATGGATGGCAGAAGAATTAGCAAAAAGTGGTGGTAAAAAAGTAAAACCGTTAAAACTCGAATACGCTGGGCACAATATTATTTACAAAGACCCGACTCACAAAACATGGAGCAAAATATTTGATTTTATCAACGACAAATAAGAAAGGTCAGCAGGGTAACACGGGCGGGCCAAAAGAAGGTTTAGTTAGTAATTATCATGTACGATACTATTACGAAAATGGAGACTTCTCTGACGAGTATGACCTAACGATTGAGAAAACGGGAGGCGTTTACAGCGTTTCGTGGATTGTAAAAGGGAAAATACTCGCCAAGGGTGTTGGTATGGAAGTGGAGAATAGGTTGGCAGTAGGTTGGCGGAGCGTTGAAGATTAAATTCAGATTTGACAACTGTTGAAGTAGTATTAAATCTCTTCCTATTCTCTATTTTTTTAAACAAAAAACTATTAGAGCTACTATCGGTTGACAATCATTTAGTTAAAAAATTTATTTAAACCGCATTCTCATCCGTGCAATGCACAATCTCTGTTTGTTTTGACAACAAGGGGGTTGGCGTTTCGAAAAGATACTGTTTTCCGGGTTCTGTTTTATTGAAAAAATGCGCAACTTGTTGATTATCAGAATATAAAAACTCTATTTTTAAAATGACAAATCAAGAAACCCTCAATCCCACAAACCAAACCCAAAGAATCAATTCATTGGATATTATCCGGGGTATTGCATTATTTGGAATATTACTGATGAATATTGTAGGCTTTGGTTTGTACAAGGCCTATTACGATCCAACCAACTCAGGAGGAGCAACAGGTTGGGATTTAAAAGTATGGTGGATAAATAATCTGTTTTTTGAAGGAACTATGCGTGGATTATTTTCCATGTTATTTGGTGCAGGCATTGTTTTATTCAACAGCCGCACTGTAAACGGTTTGCCTAGTATTGAGGTAACCGATGCCTACTTTCGCAGAACAATTTGGTTGTTGGTATTTGGAATTATTCATGCGTACCTGTTATTATGGATAGGTGAAATATTGTTTCCTTATGCGGTGGTTGGTTTGCTTGCTTATAGTTTCAGAAACATGAAACCAAAGCAATTAATAATTGGTGGACTATTGCTCTCAACTATGCTTACAGTTCTTAATACAAAGGACTATTTTCAAACAAAAAAATCTTTTGATGATTATAATGCTGCAATAGTAATTAAAGATTCTACCAAAACACTTAATCCGGAAGAGAAGAAAGCAATAGCGGCGTGGGAAACCATTCTTGCAGATAAAAAAGCAACGCCAGAAACCTACAATAATATACAAAAGGAATTTTCTAAAAGCTATTTAAGCATCGTATGGTATAGGGCATCGCTTGTGCGAATCCGGCAAAGTGTTAGTGTGTACCGTGAATGGATTTGGGATGTTTTTTCAATGGTTTTATTGGGCATGGCCTTTTTTAAGAATGGAATTTTTACAGGCAAAAAGAGCAATCGTTATTATCTGACCATGATGCTAAGTGGTTATCTGATTGGAGTAGCCGTGAATTATTGGGAAACTAATTACATTTTAAAAACCCATTTTGAAATTCTCAGCTTTTCTCTTACGGCTATTACACATGAATTAGGCAGGATGCCAACCACAATTGGCCATATCGGTTTAATCATGTTATTTATTAATTCAGGAAAGCTTCCCTTTTTGCAAAAGAGTTTGGCTGCCGTTGGGCAAATGGCTTTTACCAACTACATCATGCATACCATTATTTGCATTTTCATATTTATGGGCTTTGGATTGGGAATGTATGGAAAACTGCAGCGGCATGAATTGTATTATATCGTTTTCAGTATCTGGATTTTTCAATTGATTATAAGCCCAATCTGGTTAAAATATTTCCGATTTGGTCCTTTGGAATGGCTGTGGCGAAGTTTGACTTATTGGAAAATGCAGCCGTTTAAGCGGTAAGCATCCTCGGTATTTGCTCTATTTTTTAATCAATAAATCAAATTTTAAAATGAAAATAATAACACTTTTAATTGCACTGCCGCTACTCTTTATCATCCCTTTTACAGGCAATTCACAAACTGTAAAACAAAAATCACCTGAGAAAGACACGTTGAATATTGGCTTTGTAATTTACACAAAGAGCAATACGCCAGGAACACTCGATGCGTTATGGAATTATGCAAATAGGTATAGCGGTAAAGGGAAAGCTACGGGTATAAGCAAGGAAGGTTTTGCAGGTAACTACCATATTAAATATTATTACGAGAATGGTAAATTTTCAGATGAATATGACTTGGCAATTGAAAAAACTGGGAAATTTTACAACTTATCGTGGCTTACAAATGGTAAGCTGAGTGCAAGAGACGTTGGCACGGTGATAGACAATCGTTTAATGGCGGGCTGGCGTAGAGTTACCGATAATGAAAATTCAGAAGCAACACAAAAGGACACAACCAAATTAAATATAGATGGATTAAAGGCTTCGCCTGCCAATTTCAAATTGCTTTTAGAAAACAAGTATGTAAGAATGCTTGAATATACGCTAAAACCTGGTGAGAAAGATATGCCACATACACACCCTGCAAAATCATCATACATTGTTTCGGGTGGTAAAATAAAAGTATATCTTGAAAATGGTGAAACCCTAATTTTTGATGAAAAAGCGGGCACTGCCGATTGGGGTGATTATGTGGGTAAACACTCCGTTGAAAATATTGGCAACACAACCGTAATAATTGTACTGACAGAAATTAAGTCATTGGAAAAATGAGGTGAATACCCCCTCAGTATTTGCTCTATTTTTATATAAAAAAATGAAAATAAAACAAACCTCAAGCAAAAATATGAATTCCTCTATTTCTTCCTATCAAACGGGTGTCTCGCAAAAAAACGCCCGTTTTCCCGCCCTTGCCGAGCATACCAATCTAAGGTATTTCGCTTTTATCGCTTTGTATTTTTCACAAGGCATTCCAGAAGGTATTACATTACTTGGCATTCCTGCATGGATGGCGATGAATGGCAAATCAGCCAGTGAAATAGCCACTTATGGGGCAATGGTGATGATTCCATTTAGCTTTAAAATCTTATTGGCTCCCATGATGGAACGTTTTACCTTTTTACCCATGGGACGAAGACGACCTTGGTTACTGTTTGGGCAGTTTGGCATTATGTGCAGCATTATTGGCTTAGCCTTTGTACCCGACCCTCTGAATAACCTTACTCTGCTCATAGCTGCTGTGATATGCGTACACGTTTTTATAATGTTTCAAGACATTGCTACCGATAGTTTGGTGATTGACATTGTACCCCTTGAACAACAAGGGAAAGCCAATAGCTTTATGTGGGGCTCCAAAACTGTGGGTATTTCTATCTCTTTGGCGTTGGGTAGTTGGCTCATCAATCAATATGGGTTTTCCAATGCGGTTCTATTGATGTCGGTTTCCATTTGTTTTATCATGCTGATACCACTTTTGTTGCGGGAGCGGCAGTGTGAAAAACTATTGCCATGGTCATCGGGAGCTACTTCACCCGAAGCGGCATTGCTCAAAATTGATAGTTGGGGCAAACTCTTCCTATCCTTTAAGCAAGTGGTTTTGTTACGCAATACTTTATTGATTTGTCTTATTGTATTTATGTCCAAATGTGCATTGACCTACTTAGATACCTTGCTTCCCATTTTTACCATCCAGGAACTTGGCTGGAACAACCTTGATTATTCCAATATCTATTCAACTTCCAAATTGGTGGGTGGGATTATCGGGATGGTTATGGGTGGCATCCTCATTGCCCGTTTTGGAACTGTACGAATGTTCCAAATTTGCCTTCTTTTGGCAGGATTACTCACCGCATCTATGGGTGTTTTCAAGTTACTTTGGCAAAATGCTATTTATGTTTCGACATTTATAGCCATTTTTAATTTAATGTGGACATTAATTAGTATTAGTCAACTCGCTACCGCTATGCAGATCTGTTGGAAGCGGGTCTCTGCCTTACAATTCACCTTTTTTATGACCTTGGCTAACGCTGGCATGGCTGCTGGTGCAGCATTGCTTGGGTTTCTTCGTAGCCATTTTGGTTGGCCAATCATCTTCTTAGTTTTTACTGCCATGGTGGTTGGGGTAGTCGTATTGTTGCAGTTTTTGAAAATGAATACCCATCTGCAACAAGTGGATGTTTTGGAAAAAAACTATTTGGAAAACGAAGCGAAGTTGGTCAATCAAGTAGTTTAGAAAAAGGGGTTTGAAACAAAAAAAAAAAAAATGAAACAGTCCTCAACCAAAGAGATGATTACACCCTCGTTAGCTAAGGAGGAGATTATGATGCGAAAGCTCACCCGTTTCCCCACCCTTGCCGAGCATACCAATTTAAGGTACTTTGCTTTTATCGCTTTGTATTTTGCCCAAGGGTTGCCTTGGGGTATGTTATTGGGGGCTATGCCAGCATGGTTGGCTATGAATGATAAAACACCGGGAGAAATTGCAGGTTTTGCGGTGGCAGTTGGCTTACCGCCAAGTTTTAAATTTATTGTAGCACCCCTAATGGATCGCTACACTTAATTTACCCATGGGACGTAAACGACCTTGGATACTTTTAGCACAATTGGGGTTAATAGCCAGTTGCGTTTTTATGGCCTTTGTGAAAGATCCCTTAAACAACCTTAACCATTTGATGGTGGCAGGTTTTATGGTTAGTTGTTTGGCTTCCATTTTTGATGTAGCCATAGATGGTATGGCTGTGGATATTATTCCGATAGATCAACAAGCAAGAGCCAATGGTTTAATGTGGGGCTCCATAATTATAGCTATGAGTGCCGCATTGGCTGCGGGAACTTGGCAAATAAACAATTACGATTTTAGTACGGCTATGTTGACGCTTGCATTGGTTGTAGGTAGTATTATGTTAGTACCCATACTTTTTAGAGAACGACAGGGCGAAAAGATTTTACCTTGGACGGCAGGTACTGCATTGCCAGAAACTAAACAGTTGCAGCTAAGCAATTGGCGTTCTATTTTCAAATCTTTATACAGTGTATTCAGTTTGCGTAATTCATTGTTACTGGCCACTTTATTATTTATATCACAAGGAGCTTTTAATTACATGTCGACTTTGCTTCCCATTTTTACCATAAAAGAATTAGGCTGGACCAATACAGATTATGCTCATTACTACTCAACAGCAAAATTAATTGGTGGTATTAGTGGTATGCTCATAGGTGGTATTTTGATAGATAAGTTTGGCAAGAAAAAAATGATAAATATTTACTTTTTCAGTTTAATAATTTTTACAATAGTATTGGCTTTTTCAAAAGCCTATTGGAGCGATAAAAGTTTTATTTATGCGTTTATGATAGCGTACAATGTGTTGTACACATTTGCCTCTATCGGCATTTTTGCCATTGCTATGCAATGCTGTTGGAAAAAAGTTTCGGCAAGCCAGTTTACCTTGTATATGACGTTAGCTAACCTTGGGCGAATGGCATTTATTGCATTAATTGGCCCCATTAAAGCAAATTTTAGTTGGCAGTTAACAATTTTTGCATTTGTAATTATAATGGGATTGGCTTGGTTGCTTCTGCAGTTTTTAAATATTGATAAACAAGTAGAAAGTGTGGCTACTTTGGAAAAAATGGATGTGGAAAACGAAGGAAAGTTGGTCAATCAAGGAGTTTAGAAAAAATAGTTTAAAACAAAAAAATGAAGCAAACCTCAACCAAAGAATTAATCAAAATCATCACCGCATCATCAGTAGGTACATTGATTGAGTGGTACGATTTTTTCGTTTTCGGAAGTTTGTCCGTAATTATTTCCGAGCGGTTTTTTCCAAAAGACAACCCTGCCGCCGCTTTTTTGGCTACACTCGCTACGTATGCCGCAGGCTTGGTGGTTCGTCCTTTTGGTGCCTTATTCTTTGGCAGATTGGACGATTTAATTTTTGGCATTATTACGCTGGTTTTTATTACGCCTATTGCGAGCATTGGTTTATGCCTTTTTGGGAAATATGCTTTGGAGGGGGAGTATGCTGGGTAAAATTTGATTAAGAAATGGTTACTGTTGACAGAAGGCCAGCAGGCAACATAGTATTTATAAAAAAGAGGGTGAACGTAAGTAATTGATTATCAGTATATTAACAGACATTTGCACCAGCGGACGGAATACCATGAAGCAGTTGGAAGTAACTCAACTCTATGCTATTTTTGAGCATCAGTAGTTCGGGCGGACAAGTTCCAAATTCCCCCTTCATCATAAATACCTGTCCGTTTTCCTCAAAAAATCATACCATTTCAAACGAAAACCCCGGTGAGAACCGCCAACTCTCGCCGGGGTCATGCAACTGGTTCAAGCGTCCTCGCTTGAACTTTTTCAAAATAGTATCCTTCCCAAAGGCCAAACCTGCCCGCCAGTTCAAGCGACAACGCTTGAACCAGCCAAACGGAATATCATCGGAAAGTGGATAAAATCGTACTTTGTGAATCGTACTTTGTACTTTCAAACTTCCTACTTTTGCCGCCCGTCAACCAAACGAACAGAGCCTAATGCTGGAACAACACATCAACAAAATTGCCCAGGAATTATCCATTGCCGCCAAGCAAGTGGCCGCCACCGTGGACTTGCTCGACGAAGGCGGCACGGTTCCGTTTATTTCGCGCTACCGCAAGGAAATGACCGGCTCATTGGACGAAGTGGCCATTGCCGCCATCCGCGACCGGATTGAGCAACTGCGCGAACTGGACAAACGCCGCGAAACCGTGCTCAAATCCATTGCCGAGCAGGGCAAACTCACGCCCGAACTCGAAGCGGCCATCCACGCCGCCCAAACCATGACCGCATTGGAAGACATTTATTTGCCTTACAAACCCAAAAGGCGCACCCGCGCCACCATTGCCAAGGAAAAGGGTTTGGAGCCTTTGGCGGATACTATTTTCGGGCAGACGGATGTGGATATTGTTGCCGAAGCCGGAAAATTCGTGGATGCCGAAAAGCAGGTCAATTCGGTGGAGGAAGCGTTGGCTGGCGCACGCGACATCATTGCCGAACGCATCAACGAAAACGCCGATGCCCGCACCACCCTGCGCGAACTGTTCTGGAAAACCGGCATTTACGCGTGCAAGGTGATTACCGGCAAGGAAACCGAGGCGCAGAAATACAAGGATTATTTTGAATGGACGGAACCCGTTTCGTCCGCGCCATCGCACCGCGTGCTGGCCATGCGGCGCGGCGAAAAGGAAGGCTTCCTGCTGCTCGACACCGCTCCGGAAGAAGAAACCGCCGTGGAAATGCTGGAGCGGCAGTTTGTCAAAGCGGCCCATTCAGAGGCGGCGCTGCAAGTCCGAATGGCCGCCAAGGATGCGTACCGGCGGTTGCTGAAGCCTTCCATGGAAACCGAAATCCGGCTGCTGTCCAAGAAGAAGGCCGACGAGGCGGCCATCCGCGTCTTTGCCGACAACCTGCGCAACCTGCTCATGTCCGCCCCGCTGGGCCAGCAAAACGTGCTGGGCATTGATCCCGGTTTCCGCACGGGCTGTAAAGTGGTTTGCCTGGATGCGCAGGGAAAATTGCTGCACAACGACGTGGTATACCCCGAATTTCCGAACCGCAAACAGGCCGCCGCCCACACAATCATGGCCTTGTGCGCCAAGTATGCGATAGAAGCCATTGCGATTGGCAACGGCACGGCTGGCCGCGAAACCGAGAATTTTGTGCGCGGCATCGGTTTGCCGCCAAACATCCGCATCCTGATGGTCAATGAAAGCGGGGCTTCCATTTACTCGGCCTCGGATGTGGCACGCGAGGAGTTTCCCGACCATGACGTTACCGTGCGCGGGGCGGTTTCCATTGGCAGGCGGCTTATGGATCCGTTGGCCGAACTGGTCAAGATTGATCCGAAATCCATTGGCGTGGGCCAATACCAGCACGATGTGGACCAGAACGCGCTGAAGCAGGGCTTGGACGATGTGGTGATGAGTTCGGTGAATGCCGTGGGCGTGGAGGTAAACACGGCCAGCAAGCAGTTGCTCACGTATGTGTCGGGCTTGGGGCCGCAACTGGCGCAAAACATTGTGGACTACCGCAACGCCAACGGCCCGTTTGCCTCGCGCAGCGAATTGAAGAAAGTACCGCGCCTGGGCGACAAGGCTTTTGAGCAGGCCGCCGGGTTTTTGCGCGTCCACAATGCTACCAATCCGCTGGATACCAGTGCGGTGCATCCCGAACGGTATGATTTGGTGAACAAAATGGCGGTTGGCTTGAATGCTTCGGTGAAGGACTTGATGGCCAATGAAGCACTGCGCAAACAGATAAAATTGTCCGACTACCAAAGCCAGACGGTGGGTTTGCCCACTTTGCAGGATATTATTTCGGAATTGGCCAAGCCCGGACGCGACCCGCGCGAACAGTTCGAGAGTTTCCAGTTTGCCGATGGCGTGAACAAGATGGAAGACCTGCGCATCGGCATGAAGCTGCCCGGCATCGTCACCAATGTGGCGGCGTTCGGCGCGTTTGTGGATATCGGGGTGCATCAGGACGGCCTGATCCACGTGAGCCAATTGGCCGACCGCTACATTTCCAACCCGAGCGAAGTGGTGAAAGTGCAGCAGAAAGTAGAGGTGACGGTGCTGGAAATAGACATTGCCCGCAAACGCATAGCCTTGTCGCTAAAAGCCGGCCAAGCAGTACAAAAACCGGGTGTCAAAACGAAGGAAAAGGCGGGAGTTCCGGAAGCGGGCGATTTGCAATCGAAACTGGCACAATTGAAGGGCCTTTTCCGCTAAACCCCAAAACCCGCAGTTCAGGTGGCGGCATGGCAAAATTGGCGCAGGCGTATATGAAAACCCGCCCGGACATTTACAGTTCGGGCGGGTTTGTGATGTTAAGCCAATGTAATGTATTTGTTAAATCTTGCGCAAACATCCGCCCTTTTTCAATTGCGTGCATTTTACCGTGATGGAATGCAGATGCGGGGAAGGCATCCGTACGGCAACGTATGTCGCTGAATGTCAGTGCGAATCAGATGCCGGAATCGGGAGTAGCCGGTTTTCGCAAAGCAGTCCGGAAATGCGGCTGCCGGAGATCCAGGATGCCGAAGTGGGCGCAAGGTCGGGGGCGTATGCGAAGTCCGGGTTTGGCCGCCAATTGAGGCCGGACACCATGTGTGTATGAAATAGGCGAATTATGGCTTTACAAGGATATGGTTTGCGCAGTATCTTTGTAAGGTAAATAAAGGAGCAATATCCGCAGATTTAAGTTTCTGCAAACGATATAAAAATACGAATTTAGGTTGTAAGTGGTTTGTTACTGAAATTCCCCGGCGGTCTCCGCCGGGGAATTTTTATTTCCACACGGCAAGGATTGTACGACGACGGCTGCCGGAAAGTTTCACGTCCGATGCCGGTTCCAAAACCAACTTTTCTATGAATAGGCTACCCGCACAAGTGCACGTTGTACACATCGAAATAGCGGTGGTCCAGAATTTCATCGAACAGGTAGCCGAATTTCAGCGTGGAAGGCTTGTTGCCGAACCCGACGTTGCGCACATAACGGTATATATGCTCGAATATGGCCGATTCCGGACTGATTTCGCCATACAGCGTGACCTTGTGGACTTCCGGGTTGAGCTGCAACTCGCTGAAAACCAGCATGAGGTAGTAAATGAAATCCTGCACACTGATGTAGAAAAACGAGTTGCAGTATTCCAGCATCTTGCCGTTAGTGACCGTAATGGTCAGGTGCGACGACTCGACGAGTACCGTGACCGAACGCACCGGCGCGGGTTCGGTATGGAACACGCCTTCAATCAGCGAACTTGTATGGTGCACAAACTCCACATTGCGCGCCGGATAGTTCTGCCGGAACCAGTCGGTGAGCATTTTTTCCTCGGCAAACACATTCACGATTTCACTGTGCGGGTGGCGGTAATAGAATACTTCGTGCCGGTCGGGCAGGCTGTGGCTGGCGCGTTTGAGATACTCGCGGGCGTGGTCTTTGTAAAACAGCGAACTGGGCAGGAGCGTGAAATACTGGTTTTTGACCGAAACCCTGATCTTGTGCCAGAATCCGGCTTTCAGCAATTCATGTTCCTCATAAATCAGTTCCAACTGCTCCAAAAGCTGCTCTTTCTGGAGCAGCGTTGAAAAATGCCGGTCTTCAAACCACAGGCAGCGGTTGGCTTGGGCATCGGTGACGCAGATGCGAAATCCATCAGAACTGATTTCCAATCCCAGCGTGTATTGCGGAATCAACTCAATATCCAAGGCCGGATCCTTGACCTGTTGGTTCAGCCTGAACCTTGCAACCGCCGTTTCCAACATTTGATTTCGCATTTAAGTGGCTTATATTTCCGTGTAATAAATACCACAAGTATAAAGAATGACTTTCCAAAAAGCTAATTTCGACGGTGATTTTACGGTTTTCGCCAACAAGTCAGCATTCCTCAACCACTGACTCGCCAACGGAACGGTCGCCGCTGGTCCACTGCCATTTTTCGTGCAGGCGTATTTTTCCGTTGGGCAGGGTTTCGGGCACGGATCGGCATACGCCGGTCATCAACGCGCCGTGCCGGTTCACGTGGTGGTAGCGCATATCCAGCACGCCGTCATTGTCGGCCACGGCAATCAGGTGGCCCTCCGCAATGCCGCCGCCCGCATACGTGGCCGTCACGATGTTGCCGTACTGCCGGTAATGGAATAGCGTTTCGCCATTGACCTCGCCGTTTTCGGTATTGCCCACCGACCTAAAAATCTTATCGTGATAATTGAACATGGCGGGTTTGGGCTTTGTGGAAGATACTATTTCGTGCTAATTCTTCTTATGTCCAGACGGTCAATTTTCCAGTAAATATACTCGCCAATCACTCGTTCATCGTGTGTCCAATCCCCAATAGAGAGTTTGATGTCTCCAAAATCAGCTATGAGAGGACTTAGCGCTAAAATCTTTCCATATCCATGATAGGCACATTTCTCTGGTGTTGCCTCAAGAACCAACTTCTGCCCTTTGTTTTCGGAGAAAACAACTTCCCAACTGACGGGATAATCCAAAGCATTAAACTCGATTTCCACCTCCTCATCCTTTTGAAAGTTGTCGCCCCAAAAGTATGCTGATACTGAGCCGCCCCCTACTGTCGTAACGGTCACTATGCCATCAAATTCATCCGTGAATTCAACTTCTCTGACTTTGGCTGTCTGTGTTAGCATTTGGTTAATTTCGTCGAAATGGCAAACGGGTTTAGCGTTTTCAAAACATACTGTTTTACCCATCCCTCAATAGCCCGCCGCCTGCCCGTCCTTGCGCGATTCGGACGCGCCGTAATAAATCTTTTTGTCGGCATCGTACATGATGGCCTGGTAGCCGCCGTAACCGCCAAAACCGTAGCCGACCTTGTGGCCCATGCGCATCAGTTCGCGGATGGTTTCGTACGCAAATCCGCTTTCCACGTTGATTTCGCCGCCCCGCCGGTCGCGTTCCTCGGCTCCGGTCGGGTCAGTGGAACCCAAGTGATCCATGCGGGGCGCATCACCGGCCTCCTGGATGTTCATGCCGAAATCAATCACGTTCATAATTATCTGCGCGTGGCCCATGGGCTGGAAATCGCCACCCATCACGCCGAGCGTCATGAAAGGCTTGCCGTTTTTGGTTACAAAGGCCGGAATGATGGTCTGGAACGGACGCTTGCCCGGCGCGTAGGCGTTGGCGTGCGCGGAATCGAGGTTGAACAATTCGCCCCGGTCTTGGAGCATAAAGCCCAGCCCGTCGGGAACCATGCCGCTGCCCATGCCCCGGTAGTTGCTCTGGATCAGCGAAACCATGTTGCCATCCTTGTCGGCCGTAGTCATGTAAATGGTTTCGCGAGCAAACGGATCGCCCGCCAGGAAGTTATAACCCGCCCGGTTCAGGTTGATCAGCTTGCGGCGTTTGGCGGCGTAGGTCTTGGAAATGAGTTCCTGCACGGGCACTTTCACAAATTGCGGGTCGGCGTAATACTTGGCGCGGTCTTCAAAGGCCAGTTTCTTGGCTTCCGTAAACAGGTGTATGTGCCGCGCCGTCCCGAAGTCCTCTTTCTTGAATTCAAACCCCTCCAGAATGTTCAGTATCTGCAACACATTGATTCCCTGGCCATTGGGTGGCAGTTCCCAGACATCATAACCCCGGTAATTCGTCGAAACCGGGTCAATCCATTCCGACCGGTGGCTGGCAAGGTCTTCATAAGACAGGAAACCGCCATTTTTGCGCATGAACCCGTCTATCGTCCGGGCAATGCCGCCCTTGTAAAACTCATCACGCCCGCCCTTGGCGATTTTACGCAACGTATTGGCCAACTGCGGGTTACGGAACACGTCACCTTTTTCCAAGGCTTTGCCACCCGGCATATAGGTTTCTCGAAAATTGGGATAATCTTTGAACCGGCCGGAGGAGCCTTGCAGGTAAAACGCCACCAATTCGGACACCGGAAAGCCTTTTTCGGCGTAACTGATGGCCGGAGCCAGCACTTCGGCCATTTTCAGTTTGCCGAATTTCTTGTGCAATTCAAACCAGCCGTCCACGCAACCGGGCACACTCACCGGCAGCGGCCCGAACGACGGGATGGCTTTGTGGCCTTTTTCTTTCAGGTAGGCCAACGTCAACGATTTCGGCGACCTTCCCGATGCATTGAGTCCGTAGAGTTTTTGCGTCTTGGCATCCCAGACAATGGCAAACAAGTCGCCGCCCACGCCGTTGCCGGTGGGTTCCATCAGGCCGAGGCAGGCATTGGCGGCAATGGCCGCATCTACCGCCGAGCCGCCGCGTTTCAGCACTTCCAGCCCGACTTGGGTAGCCAGCGGCTGGCTGGTGCAAACCATGCCGTTTTGGGCAATCACTTCCGAACGGGTGGCAAACGCCCGGCCCGTAACCCGATCTTGGCCGGAAACGGCCAAGGAAACGGCGCAAAACAGAACAAAAGGCAAGTACAGGTTTTTCATATAGGCGGGCGGGTTAGAATTCGGCAGGTTTGGCGTTTTTGAAAGCTGAAAGCCCCGTCTTTAGCGGGGATACTATTTTGGGGGAAACCGGAACGCCGGTCTGACACTGTGTTTCAGACCGGCACCGCGCATCAGCTTGCGGGAGAACCGGCGGGTTTGGCCTTTCCGGCAGATACTATTTTTGTCTTGAATCGCGGATAGTCGCGGATTACACGGATGATATCCTTTCCTTTTTTATCCGTGTAATCTGCGCCATCCGTGTAATCCGTGATTCAAGACAGGACACGGACGCATCAATCGTCCAGCACCGCCGACAGCAGCCAGTTGACCACGGCCAGCACAATGCTGAACCAAAAGGCCGACAGGAAGCCATCTACCCGGAAGCCACCAATCAGCGCGTCGGCAATGTAGATGATGATCACGTTGATGACCAGCAGGAAAAGCCCCAGCGTGACGATGGTGAGCGGAATGGTCAGGATGGTGAGCAGAGGCTTGACAAACGTGTTGAGCAAGGCCAGCACAAACGCCAGTATGACCGAGGTGGTGAGGCTGTTGATGAATATGCCGGGCAGCAGCTTCATGCGGTCAATGATGATGACGGCCAATGCCAGCACAATGATTTTAATGATCCATTTCATTCGGTTAGTGGGTTGGGTGCGGGGAAATTCAGGAAAGGTAGCTGGCATTCATTCAAGTAATGCGGCTTTTTCCAACAAGAAAATAGTATCTTCTGAGAAAGCCAAACCCGGAGTGGTAAAAAACGGGATTTTCACGGTTTACAAAACCTTGGCCGAATTCCGGATTCACTTCTTGGCCGCGTGGCGGTGTTGCAAAACGCCGATAACTTCGTCCAAATCCGTATTTTTCGCTTCCAGCAGGATCAGGAAATGGAACAGCAAATCCGCCGCCTCGTCTTTGAACAGATCGGCATTGTCGTCTTTGGCCTCGATTACGAGTTCCACGGCCTCCTCCCCCACTTTCTGGGCCATTTTGTTGATGCCCCTGGCAAAAAGTTTGGCCGTGTACGACGTTTCGGGAGCCATATTTTTGCGCTGCCGGATAACGGATTGCAAGTGGTTGAGGAACAAAGCCTTGCCTTTGTTTTCCTCCGCAAAACACGTGTCCGCACCCGTATGGCAAACCGGCCCGGCGGGCTGCACTTGCACCAGAATCGTATCCTGGTCGCAGTCAATGCGTATCTGCTTGACGTGCAGGAAGTTGCCGGATGTTTCGCCCTTGGTCCATAGCCGGTTCTTGCTGCGGCTGAAAAACGTAACAATGCCTTCGGCCTCGGTCTTGGCCAACGCCTCGCGGTTCATGTAGCCCAGCATCAGCACCTTTTGCGTTTCCGCATCCTGGACAATGGCCGGAACCAAACCGCCCTGCTTGTCAAAATCAATGGTATCCATAAAAAACAGGGTTCGGAAGGTGTGGGTTCGGTGTTTTTGGGAGATACTATTTTGGGAATGCGGATTGCCGATTCCGCATTCCCAAACAAAGGCGGGTTTGGGGTTTTGAAAACATACTATTCTGCAAGCAATGCCGCCCAACCGTGGCGCGTGTCTTCACGCGCCATTCCCGTGCTGCACGCGCCAGCCGGTTCACAACCGCATGGCAATGCCTTGGCTTTGCAAATACCGCTTCAGGTCTTGGATTTCAATTTCCTTGAAGTGGAAAATGCTGGCCGCCAGCGCGGCATCGGCCTTGCCCGTGGTGAAAACTTCGCTGAAATGAGCCATGGTGCCAGCCCCGCCGGAGGCAATGACCGGAATGGTGGCGTTTTCAGAAATGATGCGCGTGATTTCCAGTGCAAAACCGGTTTTCATGCCGTCGCTGTCCATCGAGGTGAGCAGAATCTCGCCCGCGCCCCGGTTTTCCACTTCCTTTGCCCAATGGATGGTCGGGATGTCGGTGGGTTTGCGTCCGCCGTGCGTGTGGACGGCCCCCCCCGCCCCCGAAGGGGGAGCCAAAAAGCCCCCTCTTTCGGAGGGGGTTGGGGGGAGGCCTTTCGTGTCAATGGCCACCACAATGCATTGGCTGCCGAATTCGCGGGCCAGCTCATCCACCAAACCGGGGTTGCGCACGGCGGCGGAATTGACGGAAACCTTGTCGGCACCGGCCTGCAGCAACGCCGACACATCGGCCACGGACGCAATACCGCCGCCAACGGTAAACGGAATGTCGAGCACGGCGGCCACGCGGCGCACCAGTTCCACCAGCGTCTTGCGGTTGTCCACGGTGGCGGTGATGTCCAGGAAAACCAGTTCATCGGCTCCTTCTTGGGCATACCGCTGCGCCAGTTCCACCGGGTCGCCAGCATCACGCAGGTTCTCGAAATTCACGCCCTTGACGGTCTTTCCGTCTTTGATGTCGAGGCAGGGAATGATGCGTTTGGTGAGCAAAATCTACAAGTGAGTAAGTGGGTAAATGAGTAAATGAGCAAGTGCAGCAGGTTTGGGCCTTATGAAACATACTATTTTTTATTTGCCCATTTGCTCATTCACTCATTCAAAACCGGCTTTTCAAAGCGTCAGGTGCGGCAGGCTTTCCAAGTGGCGCGTGTCGTTGCGCAGTACGGCGGTGAGTTTCTGGCCGTCGTAAAGCAATTTGTAAAGGCACAGGTTGCGGTGGTCGAACTGATCCATGTCCTTGAGCGGCTCGCCGAGCATCAGGCTCAGGAAAATGCGGATGGCGCGGCCGTGCATACAAATCAGGATTATTTCTTCGTCGGGCCGGGCAAGGATCAGGTCGAGCACCGGTTTTTGGCGTGCCTGCACGTCGGCGGGGCTTTCGCCGCCGTCAATGCGCTGCGTCACGTCGCCAGCGGCCCAAGCGGCCAGCACCGAATGGTAATACGCGTCTTCTTCGGGTGTGATCTGCTGCCCTTCGCGAAAACCCCAGCTAATCTCGTTCAAGCCCTTGTGTATTTCGTGCGGAAGACCCAAGTCCAAGAACCCGCGCACCGATTGGATGGCGCGTTTCAGGGCGGAGGTGTACACTTTTGCGAAGGGAACGTGGCGGTAGCTGTCAAAAAAAGCGTTGGCTTGGGTACGCCCCAGTTCATTCAAATCGGTGTCCACGCCGCTGCCTTGCACTATTCCTTGGCGGTTGAAATCGGTTTCGCCATGGCGGATCAGGTATATTTCCTTGGTGATTCGCGAATCGGTTTTCAGGTTGGTTTCCAAGTTGTCGGCTTTGTACGGTTTTTTATGAAAGTGGCTGCAAAATTACGATTTTTCCCGCACAAATGGAAACGAATGCCTGGAACCGCCCACCTACCTTTGGAAAGGCTTACCGGTCAGCCGGATTTTGATAGTAACCGCGCAAAGCCAACAACTCGGCCACATTGCTGCAATGCCGGAAAAGGTTGTGCAACGCCGCCGGTTCGTATTTGCGGATTTCATGGAACGGATAAAAGCTCACTTCCGCAATCACTTGCCGCCGCAACTCGGGGTCGCGGCCTTTTGCCAGTTGCCCGCCCACAACTTCCACCCTGAAAAACAACTCGATGGCGTGCAGCGGCAAGCCGATGAATTCATGCACGAACATGAATTCGCCAACCGCGATTTCCAGGCCGGTTTCCTCCCTAAATTCGCGGCGCAGTGCTTCGTGTGCCGGTTCGCCAAAGTGCATCCCGCCGCCCGGCGGACTCCAGAAATCGCCCGGCCGCGTGGCATCGCGCGTGTTCACCAACAATATTTCATTGTCCTGCACGCAAATGCCGCACACCCGCACGCGCAACCGGTTGCCAAACACCCCGGCGATTTCTTCATGGACTTTTTCTTCACGCATGGCTGCTGGCCGGGACAAATGATGGAACGACTGCCGGTAAATTTTTGTAACTTTACGTCAAAATAGTATGTTTTGAAACACCCAAACCCCCACCCGGTTTTCATTCCGCACCCAAGCCAATTATGCCCGCCGCCGCTTCCCTGTCCGATGCCCTGAAACAGAAATTCCCGCACACGCCCACGCAGGGGCAGGCCGAATTGTTCGGGATGCTGGAGCAGTTCATTGGCGACAAGGAACTGCTGCTGCCCGTATTCCTGATGCGCGGCTACGCCGGAACCGGCAAAACCACGATACTGAGCACGCTGGTAAAGGTAGTCAGCAAATTCGGCTACAAAACCATCCTCATGGCTCCCACGGGGCGGGCGGCCAAGGTCATGGCGCAGTATTCGGGCAAGCGGGCCTGGACAATCCACAAGAAAATCTATTGGCAGAAGGAAGACCAGTATTCAGGCAATCTGGTGTTTGAACGCCAGCCCAACTACGCCAGCCAAACGCTTTTCATCGTGGACGAAGCCTCCATGATTGACAACGAAACCGATTTCATGGGTGGCCGTGGCCTGCTCACCGATTTGATTGACTACGTGTTTCAGAACGACACCAACAAGCTGCTGATTGTGGGCGATGCGGCGCAGTTGCCGCCCGTGGGCAAAATACTTAGCCCGGCCTTGGATGCCGAACACCTGAAACGTTCGTTCGACATCAGCGTCCGCGAAAAGGAACTGACCGAGGTCACGCGGCAAGGCGAGCATTCGGGCATATTGCACAATGCCACCGCCCTACGCAACAACCTGATAAACAATGCGTTTGACATACGCCTGCAAACCCGGCATTACAAGGATTGCTTCAAGATGACGGGCGAAAAGCTTGAAGACGGCCTGCGCTACGCCTACGACAAGCACGGCCGGGGCAACACCATCATCGTGACCCGATCCAACAAGGCGGCCGTGCAGTACAACCAGTTTATCCGGCGACAGATTAATTTTTCGGAAAGCGAGATTGATGCCGGCGACCTGCTCATGGTGGTGCGCAACAACTACACGATTTTGGGCGAGGATGCCCCGGCGGGCTTCATCGCCAATGGCGATTTTGTGGAGATAGAACGCATCAGGAACTTCGAAGACTTGCACGGCTGTCGGTTTGCCACGGTGCAGTTGAAACTGGTGGACTACCCGGAATACCCGTCGTTCGAGGCCAAAATCATGCTTGACACGCTGCATTCCACGGCGGCATCCATGAGTTCGGAAGACAATAAAAAGCTGTACGAAAGCGTATTTCAGGATTATGCGCACATTCCGCGCAAGACCGAACGGCAGGAAGCCCTGCGCAAGGATCCGTATCTGAACGCGCTGCAAGTAAAGTTTGCCTACGCCCTGACGTGCCACAAGGCGCAGGGCGGGCAGTGGCCGGCGGTGTTCATTGACCAAGGCTACCTGACGGACGAGAACATGAATGCCGACTTTTTGCGCTGGCTCTACACGGCCATCACGCGGGCCACGGACGAGGTTTTCCTGATGAATTTCCACGCGAAGTTTTTTGTGGAAACCAAGGATGCGGAACAGGAAATGTGAGCGGCCAGCAAAGCCCCAAAAGGGGAGCCGGAAAATAGTATGTTTTGAAAAGCCCAAACCCCCAGTGTCAAACCGGCGTTCCACGCCACGAAAAAACAAGCCAATCTTGTTTATGCCAGAAAAAAAGAACAAGCCATTCCCAATTCGTCGGCAATCCTTCATTTTCCTGTTGCTGGCCGCATTGCTCCTGCTTTCCTTACCGGCGGAGGCGCAGCAGGCAAGGAAAAAATACAAGGGCAAGGCAAAGCCGAAAACCGCCCACCGAAAGCCCGCTGGCAAGGTTGCCTCCCACCGGCCGGCAGTCATGGTTCCGGTATCAAACCTGACGGTAGTGCGCAGCCAGGCCGCCTTCACATTCACCAACCGCTGGTACGATTTCGGCGACATTGTGCAAGGACAGAAGATAACCCACACGTTCACTTTCAGGAATACCGGCAAGGAACCGCTGATTATCAGCAACGTTCAGCCCACCTGCGGCTGCACCGTGACCGAATGGACGCGCCAACCAATCATGCCCGGCCAACCGGGGGGGGTCACCGTTACGTTTGACAGCGGTGACGCGCTGAACGGGCAGAGCAAAACCATCACGGTCATTTCAAATTCAAGCGGCGGTTCGGAACGGTTGTATCTGCGGGGAAATGTACTGCCGAAGCGGTAAGCCTCCCCCCTGTCTGCCGACAGGCAGGCAACCCCCTCCGAAAGAAAGGGCTTTTGAACTTACGGGTTTGGGCTTTTTGAAAGATACTATTTTTTGCTTCCCTTTTCCGGACTGGACATTGCCGCCCATGCCAGTAAACCCCAGCCCGCAATCATGAGCACGCCGCCAACCGGGGTGATGGCTCCCAGCCACAGGATACCGGTAAAACACAACACGTACAGCGATCCGGAGAAAATCAGCGTGCCCCAAAACATCAGGTAGCCCGAGTACCGGATCAGCCGGTTGTCGGCCTTGGACACCAGCAGCCCGATAACCAACAGCGCCAGCGCGTGGTAAAACTGGTACTTGACGGCGGTC
>JANPIL010000118.1:0-36147 GCA_031424975.1 Sphingobacteriales bacterium | reverse complement strand
GTGGGGCGTGTATGATGGCGAATACAAAACGCCCGAATACAGCACGCTGAACGAGATTACCGATTACAAATGGGAAACCTGCCGGGGCCTGGGCTATTCGTTCGGCTACAACCAGCGCGAGGATTCCACGCACGTGCTGTCGGCCAAGGCACTGGTACACCTGCTGGTGGATGTGGTGAGTAAGAACGGCAACCTGCTGCTCAACATCGGCCCCAAGGCCGACGGCACCATCCCGGCCATCCAACTCGACCGGCTCAACCGGCTGGGCCAGTGGCTGGAAACCAACGGCGAGGCCATTTACGGCACACGCCCCCACAGCCGGGCCGAAGCCGTTGCCACCGACAGCATTCCGGTACGGTTCACCCGGAAAACGGACACGCTCTACGCCACGTTGCTTGCCCGCCCCGTGCGCCGCGAAGTCGCCATCCCCGGCCTCGACCCGCCCGCCCGCACCCAAATCACGCTGCTGGGGCAACCGGGTCGCCTCCGCTGGCGGGCCAAGGCGGGCAAGGTCGTGATTCGGATGCCCGCCCGACTGGCCGAATCACCGGCCTACGTGTTGCGCATGGCTTGGCCCAAACCGTGAGGCAAGCGGGTGGGTTTGGGCTTTTCCAACCATACTATTTTCCGGCGTTTGCCATTTTCCTTGGTGGCTTTCAGTGAAAACACTTGGGGGCAGGCGAGACGAAATCCCTCGTTAGGAGCAAGGGCGTGGTTTACCGTTTCCGCAAGCCGCGGCTTGCCAGCCAACCGAGCAAATGTTGCCGCCAATGCCCATAGGCGGCGGCGGGCGGCTCGGGCGGGTTCATGCCGAAACCGTGGCCGCCATCGGCATACAGGTGCATTTCGGCGGATACCCCCGATTTCCGGAGAGCCGAATAGTACAGCAGGCTGTTTTCAACGGAAACCGTGGCATCGGGCGTGGGGTGCAGCAGCAGCGTGGGCGGGGTACGGGCGGTTACCTGCTGCTCGTTGCTGAAATCAAGCTGCAAACTGTCGGACATATAACCGCCCAGCAGGTTGTCGATTGAGCCTTGGTGCGCTTGGGGGCCGGTGGTGATGACCGGATAGACCAGCACGGCAAAATCCGGCTTGCTGGCCGCGGAATCAGCGTTTTTGGTTCGGTGGTAATGCGTGGAAACGGTGGCCGCCAAGTGTCCGCCCGCCGAAAAGCCCATGATGCCGATGCGGTCGGGGCGCAGGTGCCAGCGGGCCGCATTTTTCCGGATCAGGGCCAAGCCTTGCAGCGCGTCGGCCAGCGGAACCTCGTACTGGCGCGTCATCAGGCGCGCATCAGGCAGCCGGTATTTGAGTACGAAGGCTGCAATGCCTTGGCTGGCAAACCACTGGGCCACTTGCGTGCCTTCGTGTTCAAAGGCCAGGAAACCATAGCCTCCGCCGGGGCAGACCATGATTGCCGTGCCGGTGCTGCGCCTCGGTTCGGGAAGGTAGGCCGTCAGCGTGGGCGTGACAACAGTATTGATCCTGAGGATATTGTCGCGCCAAGTATGTTCGCGGGCGGTGTCGTTGGCAATGGCGTTGGGCGGCGTACCCGGCCAGAGTGGCAGGACGGTTTGCGCTTTCGGTGCCGACACGCAAACCAGACAAAGGAAGACGGTAAGAAAACGGATGTTCATCGCGGACGGATGTGGATGAAAAGACAGGGAAACCCGGCATGGATGCCGGACGGAAACGCGGGCCGGTTGGGTTTGCGGCCTCCGTTCCGTGGGTTTTACAGGGCGCAACATAGCACATCCGGCGCGTGTTTCCGCATGAGGTGCGGTCTTTGAAATAGTATCTTCCAAAAACACCAAACCCCCGCCGGTGGAGGCAAGGGTTGTGGTGTTTTGCGGTTTTCATGGAGTCGCGCAGTCAAGCCATATGTTTTCGCCAATCGTTGCCATAAGTTGAAACTTGCCGCAATTCAGGGTAATCAAGGCTTTGAGTATCTTTTTAACAAGACCCGGTATGTGATAAACCAAAACAGACCAAATACTACTGATTGGACCAACAAAATCGCCACATAATTATCAGGTTCCATGTAAGCTATTCCGAAACTTATGAAACTAACAGGAAATGTTAGTATGATCCCTATCAGTGCAAACCAAGCCATTACGAAAGAGTCTGTATACGCTGACAATACACTTACTGTTCCTATCCCCACATAGACTATTGAAAGAATAAGTGAGTTATTAAAAGCACGATTTTGTAGTTCATTCATGATTGTTGAACAACTTCTTTAGATAACTGATGTCATGCACGATTTCAATGGGTTCGGATTGGTATTCGACAACCCGTTAGTTATGGCTTCTGTTAAGTGTGATGGCATTTCAGGATGCCAACACCTGTAGTTGATCATGGTTTTGGCGGGTTTGGTCAGGCAAAGTTTGATTATCAAAAATAGTATCTTCCGAAAAGCCCAAACCCCGCCGTGTTTCCAATACGGTGGGGTTTGGGCTTTTTAAAACATACTGTTCCAAACATTTCCTACGAGAGCGACTGGTTTTCGACCGAGGCGTATTCCAGCAGTTTCTGGTATTCCTTGGGCGTGAGGTCGTTGTAGAAAAAGTGGATCGGGTTCACTTTCTGGCCGTTACGGATCACTTCGTAGTGCAGGTGCGGCGACACCGAAGTGCCGGTGCTGCCCACGTAGCCGATCAGTTGCCCGCGCTTCACCCGTTGCCCCGGCTTCACGATGAAGCGTTCCATGTGGGCATACAGCGTCACGTAGCCGTAGCCGTGGCTCACCTGCACTTCGTAGCCGTAGCCGCCGCCGTTGCGCACGGCCACGGCTACCACGCCATTGCCGGTGGCATAAATCGGTGTGCCGCGCTGGCAGGCAAAATCCACGCCGGTGTGCATTTTCATCACCTTGTAAATCGGGTGCATCCGCATTCCGTAGCCCGAAGCCAGCCGCGTCAGTTCCTTGTTGGATACCGGCTGGATGGCGGGCATGGCCGCCAGCATCTTGGCCTTGCTGTTGACCAGCGTCACGATTTCATCGTACGACTTGGTCTGGATGTACATCTGCTTTTTCAGCTTGTCGAGTTTCTGTTGCGTTTCCACCACCAACTGCTCGTTTTTCAAGCCTTTTTCAAGGATTTCCTTGTAGCGGTCGGTGCCACCCACGCCCGCCTCGCGCACCGACTCCGGGATGGGTTCGGCCTCGAAAATGACGCGGTAAATGTTGTCGTCGCGTTCGCGCAGGGCGGTCAGCATCCGGGTTGTTTTCTGCAACTCCTTGTTTGCCAGCTCATAATAGAGTTTCAGTTCCTGGTTTTCCTTGTGCATGGCCTCTTCGCGGTCTGAGCGGAAATACGTGTTGTACACGGGCAGGGAAAGCAGGGAGAACAGGAAGGCGACCGACAAGAACCCCAAGGTGTTGATGACCACATCGGAAGTATTTATTCTTATTCTTTCATACTTGCAGGTCTCGGTATCGTAGTAATACTTAATTCTTGCCATTCGTTCTGAAAGTTGGGTTTAACTGCTAATTTTGCGCATTATCTGAAGGGTCTGGCTCAGTTCGGTGCGGTCTCCGTAATAAAAAATACAGAACCGTGCAACGAGGGTTTCCATAAATGGTGGAATGGCAAGGTAATAAGTTTTTGCATACCCACGCAATTCGCATCCTTTATTTGAAAGGCCACCGGTGAAAGGAAGTGGGCAAACGGCAAGTAGTGATTTTTGTGTAATCAGTTGATTTTCAGGTATTTGAAGAATTAAAATGCAGAATATATACAGTCCGCAAACGCATGAAAGGCCGCCCACAGCCTCCGGACGCACTATTACGTGGCAGGTTTGCCCTTTTTGAAAGATACTATTCCACGTAAGGTTTATCCGCAGATTACGCATAAAAACATCCGTGAAATTACCCAGACACCGTTGATTCTTCCCATGACTTCGCACCAAACCAGGCAGCAGTTCTTAGATTTTTTCCAATCCAAAGGCCACCGGATTGTGCCTTCCGCACCGCTGGTGCTCAAAAACGACCCCACGCTCATGTTCACCAACTCGGGCATGGCGCAGTTCAAGGATTATTTTCTCGGAAACCAGGTGCCGCCCTCGCGCCGCATCGCCGACACGCAGAAGTGCCTCCGCGTAACGGGCAAGCACAACGACTTGGAAGATGTGGGCCACGACACCTACCACCACACCATGTTCGAGATGCTGGGCAACTGGAGCTTTGGCGATTATTTCAAGAAAGACGCGCTGGCGTGGAGCTGGGAACTGCTGACCGAAGTGTACAAGCTGCCCAAAGACCGCCTGTACGCCTCCGTTTTCGGGGGCGACGAAGCCGAAAACCTTGAGCCGGATCACGAAGCGTTGGAAATCTGGCGGCAATTCCTGCCTGAAGACCGGATTCTATTCGGCAGCAAAAAGGACAATTTCTGGGAGATGGGCGATACCGGCCCGTGCGGCCCGTGTTCGGAAATCCACATTGACTTGCGTTCGGACGAGGAAAGGCGGCGCGTGCCCGGCCGCGAACGCGTGAACAACGACGACCCGCTGGTGGTGGAAATCTGGAACAACGTATTCATGCAGTTTGAACGCCGCGCCGACGGAAGCCTGGTGCAACTGCCTGAAAAACACGTGGATACGGGCATGGGCTTTGAACGCCTTTGCATGGCGATCCAGGGCAAGCAATCCAATTACGACACCGATATTTTCCAGCCGCTGATCCAGAAAACGGCTCAAATGGCGGGCAAAACCTACGGCCAAGACAAGCCGGTTGACATTGCCATGCGCGTCATTGCCGACCATATCCGCGCCGTGAGTTTCGCCATTGCCGACGGGCAACTGCCCGCCAACGCCAAAGCCGGCTACGTTATCCGCCGGATTTTGCGGCGGGCAGTGCGCTACGGCTACACGTACCTGGGTTTCAGGGAGCCGTTCATGTGTGCGTTGGTGCCGGTATTGGCCGATCAGTTCAAGGATGTTTTCCCGGAACTGAAAGCGCAGCAGGAGTTTGTGACAAAAGTGGTTCGCGAGGAGGAAAACTCGTTTTTGCGGACGCTGGAAAACGGCCTGCGCCGCCTGGATGAGATCATCGCCGAAAAGAAAACGGCTTCTGTGGTTTCCAATGGCCAGAAAATCGGCGGCGGCGTGGTCTTTGAACTCTACGATACTTACGGTTTTCCGGTGGATCTGACGGCGTTGATTGCCCGCGAAAACAGTCTGGGCATTGACGAGCCGGGCTTTGAAACGGAAATGCAAGCCCAGAAAGACCGCTCTAAAACCGCCGCCGCCCAGGAAACCGGCGATTGGGTGGCCGTCAGCGAATCGGATGGCGTGGAGTTTCTGGGCTACGACCAGTTGGAAGCCGAAGCCCGGATTGTGAAATACCGCGCCGTCAAAACCAAAGACAACACGCTGTACCACATAGTCTTGGATCGTACGCCGTTTTATGCCGAAAGCGGCGGACAAACCGGTGATACGGGCGAATTGCTGCTGCAAAACCCCGCAACCCGCATCCGCATCATTGATACCAAAAAGGAAAACGACCTGATTATCCACATCACCGGGGATGATTTGGAGAAATATCCCGGAATCAGAGACCCGCAAGCCGAAATTACTGCCCGCGTGGACACCGGCAAACGCCACCTGACCGAAAACAACCACACCGCTACGCACCTGATGCAGGCGGCCCTGCGCGAAACGCTGGGCACGCACGTGGCGCAACGCGGCTCGCTGGTGAACGACAAGGTGTTGCGCTTCGATTTTTCGCATTTCGGCAAACTTACCGACGAGGAGATTGCCCAAGTGGAACGAACCGTGAACCGGAAAATCCGTGAGAATATTGCGCTGGACGAAAAGCGGAATGTGCCCATTGACAAAGCGAAAGTCATGGGAGCCACGGCCCTGTTCGGTGAGAAATACGGCGATTTTGTGCGCGTCATCACTTTCGGCCCCGATTATTCGGTTGAATTGTGCGGCGGCACGCACGTGAAGGCGACCGGCCAGATTGGGCTGTTCAAGATTGTTTCCGAAAGTGCGTCGGCGGCGGGGGTGCGCCGCATCGAAGCCGTTACGGCCCAGGAAGCTGACAAGCTGATTGGCGGCGAGTTGGAATTGCTTGCCGGAGTGAAGGAACTGCTGAAAAATCCGCGCGACCTGAAAAAGGCGCTGGAAGACTTGCTGGACGAGAAAGGCAGGCTGCAAAAGCAATTGGAAACCTACGAAAACCGGCAATTGCACTTGCTCAAGGATGAACTCCTTAAAAAAATCCGGGTGAGCGATGGCGTGGCCATATTGTCCGAAAAAGTCGTCGTTCCCTCCGCCGACGCGCTGAAACACCTGGCCTACGAACTCAAAGCCAATGCGGAAAACCTGCTGCTGGTACTGGCTGCCGACATCCAAGGAAAGCCGCAAATCGCCGTCATGATTACCGACAATATCTTGAAAGACAGAAACTTGCACGCCGGAAACATTGTCAAGGAACTGGCCAAGGAAATCAAGGGTGGCGGTGGCGGACAGCCTTTTTTCGCCACGGCGGGCGGCACGGACGTGACCGGCTTGGACCGGGTGGTGGAGCGGGGCAAAATGCTGCTTGCCTGACGGTTGGAGGTGCTTTTGAAAATAGTATATTTCCAAAAGCCCAAACCCGCTTGCTTGTGCGGATTGCAAATCCGCCGCCCTGCGTCCGGGACAACTGGCCGCACCCAAACCTGTGAGGTTTTAAAAAAACCTCACAGGTTTGGCCTTCTCAAAAGATACTATTTTCGGAAAACGTTTTTCATCCTCCACTTTTCATTGATTTCCTTGGACTACGAAGTCGTCATCGGGTTGGAAGTGCACTGCCAGTTGCGCACGCACAGCAAGATTTTCTCCGCCGATGCGGTGCGGTTCGGCGATGCGCCCAACACCCACGCGGGCGTGATTACGCTGGCGCATCCGGGTACACTGCCCAAACTGAACCGCCAAGCGGTGGAGTTTGCCGTGAAAATGGGTCTGGCGTGCGGCTCGGAAATCACGCGGTACAATGTGTTTGCCCGCAAGAATTATTTCTATCCCGACCTGCCCAAAGGCTACCAGTTGTCGCAGGATAAAACGCCGGTTTGCGTGGGCGGCTCGGTGGACATCCGGCTCAAGGATGGCGAAAAACGCATTCCGCTCCACCACATCCATCTGGAAGAGGATGCCGGAAAATCCATCCATGCTGACAGTGAGCCGGATACGCTGCTGGATTTCAACCGCGCCGGCACCGCGCTGATTGAAATCGTGACCGAACCGGCCATGAAAACCTCCGAGGAAGCCGCCGCCTGCGTGGCCCAAGTGCGCCAACTGGTGCGCTACCTCGATATTTGCGACGGTAACATGGAACAAGGTTCGCTACGCTGCGATGCCAACGTTTCCATCATGCCGCGCGGCAGCCGGGTTCTGGGCACGAAAGTGGAAATCAAGAACATGAACTCCATCCGCAATGTGCAGCGCGCCATCGACGTTGAAGTGCAGCGGCAGATGAAAGCGGTGGCCGACGGCGAAAAAATAGTGCAGGAAACGCGGCTGTTTGATGCCACCACGGGAAAAACGCAGTCCATGCGCACCAAGGAATCCATGAACGACTACCGCTATTTTCCCGACCCGGATTTGGCCCCGCTGGTCATTTCGGACGGGTGGCTCAGTGAAATCCGTTCGCAAATGCCCGCTTTGCCACACGAATTGCGCCGGAAATTCGTTGACGTGTACGGATTGTCTGATTACGACGCGGCCGTGCTGACCGATGCCAAAGAAACAGCCTCGTATTTTGAGCAGGTTTGTGCGCATACGCCCAATTTCAAGGCCGCCGCCAATTGGGTGATGGGCGCGGTGAAATCGTTTTTAAATGATAACTCATTGGAAATGAACAGCTTTCCGGTAAAACCCGAAACGCTAGCCGGATTGTTGCAACTGATTGACGCAGGTGAAATAAGCCACACCGTGGCCACGCAGCAGGTTTTTCCGAAACTGGCGGAGAACCCGGCAAAAACGGCGCGGCAAATTACCGAACAATACAACCTGATGCAGCAAAGTGATGACACTGCGCTGCAAACCGCCATCAACGAGGTGCTGGCCGCGCATCCGCAAAAGGTGAAGGAATACCGGTTTGACGGCAAGAAAAACCTGTTGGGAATGTTCATGGGCGAGGTGATGAAAAAAACGGGCGGTAAAGCCGATCCCAAACAAGCCAATCAGTTGCTGACCAAGGCTTTGAACGGACTCCCCCAACCCCCTCCGGAGGAGAGGACTTAAACATGGCCGGGTTTGGTATTTTGAAAACATACTATTATTTGACTACCTCTCCCACGCCAAGTCGTGGCTTTCAGCTTCGGGGAGGGGCTTCTTTTTCTCTTTACTTTTATGTCAATCTTCCGTGAAACCATGAAAAAAATACTGTTCCTTTCCCTTTTTTGGGTGTTCGTCTGGGCGTGCAACGGACGGGCATCGGATGAAAAAAATACCAGCCGAAACGACACCGGCGCAAAAGCGGGCAGTGGTGAGGTGGGCAGTGGCAAACTGTTGGCCCGGCAACCCGCCGACGAGGGTTTTGTGATTACGGGCAAGGTAAAATCGCCCATGGGCAAGGCCAAAATCCGCTTGGGCAGGATTGAGGGCAACAGGCTCGTGCCCGTGGATTCGGTGGCGCTGGACAAAAACAAAACGTTCACGTTCAAAGGCAAGGTGGCCGAACAGGATTTTTACGTGCTCGATTTCTACAACACGCAAAAAGTGCTGCTGGTGCTTGACAATAAGCCGGTTACGGTGGAAGTGGACGGCAACAAACCCACCGGGGCCGTGGTGATGAAAGGCACGCCCGCCATGGAGGATATGCAGAAACTGAGCACTTGGCTGTCGGGAATCCAAGAGAAAATGGGCGTTTTGCAAAAGGAAATGCAGGCGGCGGCACTGAACAAAAGCGAAAGCGGCCGCAAGGCGGTGGAGAAAAAAGTGGCGGCCATGCGTACCGAAAACACGAAGCAGTTTAAAACCATCCTCTCGCAGATGCAGCCGAGCTTGGCGGTTTGGTACGCACTCAATAACGGCATCTTGAATCCGGAGGAGGAATACGTTTTCCTGATGCCGCTGGTTGCGAACCTGCAAAAGGCCATGCCCCAATCAAAATACGCGCCGGAGTTTGCCACCTACGCCGCCCAACTGGAAATGCTCAGCAACGCTTTGAAAGAAGGGCAGGATGCCCCCGAAATCACGCTCAACAATGCCGATGGCAAACCCGTAAAACTGTCGTCGCTGCGCGGCAAGTACGTGCTGATTGACTTTTGGGCCAGTTGGTGCGGGCCGTGCCGCCAGGAAAACCCGAACGTGGTGCGCACCTACAATAAGTTCAAAGCCAAGAATTTCGAGATTTACGGCGTGTCACTCGATCGTGACCGCGATGCCTGGCTCAAAGCGATTGAAAAAGACCAGTTAACGTGGATCCACGTGTCAGACTTGAAATTCTGGAATTCGGAAGGTGCGCAAACCTACGGCGTGCGCGGCATTCCCGCCACGTTTCTGGTGGATCCGAAAGGGAAAATCATCGCCAAGAACCTGCGCGGCGAAGCGTTGGATTACAAGCTGACGGAGATTTTCGGGGCGAAATGAGCCAAGAAAATAGTATGTTTTGAAAACGCGAAACCTGCCTAATTAAAGTTTTTCTACAGGAAAATTGCCGGGTGCGGTTGGATAGGTGGCTCGATAATGATAGGTTCGGGTAACCATGTGCGTCTCCCTCCCGTCCGTGCCTCTTCATTTGCCTCGCCCAATCCGGAAATAACCGCACCCGGTTGCGCACATGGCTCCGAAAATGCGGATAATGCGCAACGAAATGGGACGGTTGCGTTTACACGGATGTTAGTGGCAATTAAAACAGACCGTCCGTAAAATGACAGATATAGAAAAATTGATAACTTCTGCCAGACATTATTGCAAAGACAATTTTGTATTTTGGGCTGACAAATACCAAAAAGAAAGTAGCGGAAATAACAATCCTTATTCCGACAAGGATTACAATATATTTCCAAGATACAATGTTCTGACAGCTATTCAACAAGGAGTAGAAACACTCGTTGGACAAGAATTTCAATCATTTGAAAACTGCAAACAACAATTGGCAGAAATAGGACTGAAAAGCCATTCTATATTTACAATAGACAATAACGCAGAAATACATTTGCTTGGAGAAAGTGGTAAATACAAATCAACAACAGGCAGACAAAATCCTATTGCTAAAAATGCTATGTCAGAAGAACGAGCAAAATTTGTAGAGTTCATTAATTCAAGGACGACTGAAAATATTTCACAAGTTGAACCAATGTCTTTCAGACACAGGTTGACAGACCAAGAAATGGCATTAGTTAGAAAACAACTTGCAGACATTTGGAATTTTAACGGAGATTATTGGAACCCTCTTGACGACAAATGTTCAAAAGAGACAGTATTCGTAATGGAAGACAATTTAACAGAAGACGACAACAGAAAAATTGTTGAATTTATAGTTGCAAATTCAAGCAAAAGACTTTTTGAAATAACGGAAGACAGGATTGATTATGAAATTGAGCTCGACGGTTTTAACCTTGACCTTTATGAAACAATCGTAACTGACAAATCTTTTAGTTGGGTTATTTATGGTTCACACGAAGACACTTTGACATTTGGCGGTACGAAATTAATTGAGTTTATAAAATCACTCTTTATTGACAGGCCAGACAAACTAAATAAATGGGAACAAAATTGGTAACCAAATTAAATACTACTAACATCGGTTTGGCAATATGGCGGCTGAAGTGCTAAATTCAAGTTCAGTTCTTCGATTGAACTTTTGTACTTCGATTTCCGCCACATCGCCAAGCCGAAAAACGTTAGCGGTCATTGTAAAACGACACAGATAAACACTACAGACATTGAAAAAATGACCATAAAAATAGAAATACTAAACTTAATACTTATGGCTTGCGACCAACAAGAAAAATAGTATCTTTCAAAAAGCCCAAACCCCGGTTTTGCCGGTTCATTCACTTTTCATCCCGTTCCCATGAAAACCCCGAAATTTGAAGAAACCAGCGGCATCAACCGGGTTGTACTGGTTGTGATGACGCTGCTCGTGGCCGTGGTTTTCTATGCGCAATGGCACGAGGCCATCAGTCGCGGGCAGTTTGGCGGCATGGCCGTGCCGTTGGCTCTTGCGGCGGTGGTGGTGGCCGTGGTGTGGCTGGCCCGGTTCACGGTGCGCATTACCGGCGATGGCCGCATCGAGTACCGGTTCTTTCCGTTCCACTTCAAAACCTACCGGATCATGCCGCAAGACGTAGCCGAAATGCACGTGAGGAAGTACACGATGATGGGTTGGGGCATCCGTTATTATTTCTTCGAGAAGATGACTGCGTATATGCTTTCTGGTGGCAAAGGCTTGGAAGTGAAGCTGAAAAGCGGGAAAAAAGTATTGTTCGGCACGCCTCGCGCCCCGAAGATGATGCAACACCTGCAACCCACCGCCAGCATATGAAACCGACCGCTTGGCTGCTGGTGTTTCTCGCTTGGGTTCCGGTGGCGGCACAATCCGTAAAAGACACCGCTTCCACCGAATTGTCAATGCCCGCCTTGCCACAAGGTACGCTCAACGGAACATTGCTTGCCTTCAAAAGCAGGAAGGCGGTGCCGCTGGTGGTGATTATTGCCGGCTCAGGGCCGACCGACCGCAACGGCAATAACCCGATGATGAAAAATAACTCCCTGAAATACCTCGCCGAAACGCTGGCGGGGCAGGGAATCGCGAGTTTCCGGTACGACAAGCGGGGCGTTGGCGCAAGCGCGAAGGCAATGGTGAAAGAGGACAGCCTGACTTTTGAAACATACATCAACGATGCCGTGGCTTGGATGACCTTCCTGAAAAAAGACCGGCGGTTTTCCAAAATCATTGTGGCGGGCCACAGCGAAGGTGCTTTGATTGGAATGGTGGCCGCCGCTAAAGCCAAGGCCGATGGCTACATTTCCATTGCCGGTGCGGGCAAACCCGCCGCACAGACAATCAGGACGCAGCTTAAATCCCAACCCGAAGCCATCCGAGCCGAAGCCGGTAAAATCTTGGACAGCCTGCAAGCGGGCAAATTGGTCGCGCAGCCCAACCCGATGTTCGCCGCCCTTTTCCGCCCCAGCGTACAGCCGTACTTGGTTTCGTGGTTCAAATACGACCCGGCGGTGGAAATCGGGAAACTGGCGGTTCCGATGCTGGTTGTGCAGGGAACCACGGATGTGCAGGTTGGCGTGGACGATGCAAAATTGCTGGCCGCCGCCGCACCTTCCGCAACGCTGGTACTGGTTGAGGGCATGAACCACATTCTCAAGGAAGCGGAAGCTGATTTTCAGAAAAACATCGCCACCTACACCAATCCCGCGCTGCCCCTGAAACCCGAACTGGCGGCGTATTTGCAAGGTTTTCTCAAGCAGTTTAAATAAGATTTTCCTCCGTGGCTCGTGTCGTCACGGGCCACCCTCGTGTCTGCACGAGACATTTGGCGCAAGTGCGGAACAGTATCTTCTGAAAACACCAAACCCGCCCTTGTCTGAATCGCGGATACACGCGGATGTCACCGATTACACGGATGCCGATTCCTTTTCATCTGTGGGATCCGCGCAATCAGTGTGCATCCGCGATTCAAGACAAAAATAGTATCTTTTAAAAACACCAAACCCCGCGCATCGCTGCCGGGGTTTGGTGTTTAGGGTGTTTCAAATCAACGGTCAGTCGGCCACTTCCAGCCGCACGGGCTGACCTTTGATGGTATTGTTTGCCATGCCGTCAATCACGCGCGTCACATCAGGCTTGCTGATTTCCACAAACGAATACTTGTCGAAAATGTCAATCTGGCCGATATTGTCGAATGCCACGCCGGTTTCGCCGGTCAGTGCGCCCACAATGTCGTTGGGACGCACCCGGTCAACACGGCCGATGTTCACAAACAACCGTACCATGTCGCCGTTGCTGCGGCGGGCAGGGCGTTCCATTGTCCGTTCCGCCGAGCGTTCGGGGCGGTCGCCGAAAGGGCGGTCTCCGGGGCGGCGGTCATCGCTGCGGCGTTCAAAGCGTTTTTCGCCGAAACTGCTGCTGCTGCCACCCACCCGGCGGTCGGTATCGCGGCTGGGGCGGTCACTGCTGCGGCGTTCGCCACGGTCGCTGCGGTCACGATCCTTGAACTTGGATTTTTCGTACGAATCGGCCAAGTCCGCATCGGAGTAGGCCATGTTTTGCAGGCCGAGGCTCATTTTCAGCAGTCCCTGGATAATCTGGCTGTCGGATAGTCCGGCGTGGTGCAACGGCTCAATCATGTCGGCAAACACTTCCAAATCGCCCGCCTCTATGGTTTCCTTGACGCGTTCAATAAATTTGGCTTTTTTCATGCCCACCACATCAGCATACGACGGGATTACGCCGCGTTCGATGCGTTTCTTGGTGTAGTTTTCAATCTCGCGCATCCGCGAAACCTCGCGGCCCACGGCAAACGTGAATGCCTTGCCCGAGTTGCCGGCGCGACCCGTGCGGCCAATGCGGTGCACGTAATATTCGGGGTCAAGCGGAATGTCGTAGTTGAACACCGCATCCACGCCCGACACGTCAATGCCACGCGCGGCCACATCGGTGGCAACCAGGATGTTGGCATTGCCCGACCGGAACTTGTTCATCACTTGCGTGCGGGCTTGCTGGCGCATATCGCCGTGCAGTCCTTCGGCTTCGTAATCGCGCTTGAGCAGTTCGTCCACCACTTCGTCCACGCGGTTCTTGGTGTTGCAGAACACGATGGCTTGCTTGAGTTGGTACAAATCAATGAGGCGGCACATCACCTCCACTTTGGCTTTGCCCTTGATTTCGTAGAAAAGCTGCTCGATATTGTCGGCGGTCAGTTCGTTGCGCACCACCTTCACCAGTTGCGGGTCTTGCTGGTAGCGCTTGGTGAGCGACATGATCTGCTTGGACATGGTTGCCGAAAACAGCAGTGTTTGGCGTTCCTGCGGCAGTTGTTCCAGAATGCTTTCAATGTCCTCGCGGAAACCCATATCCAGCATCTCGTCGGCTTCGTCCAAGATGGCAATCAGCACCTTGTCGAGTTTCAGGGTTTTGCGTTCCAAGTGGTCAATCATGCGGCCGGGGGTGCCCACCACCACTTGGCAGCCTTCGCGCAGGGCACGGATCTGGCGGTCAATGGGGTCGCCGCCATACACGGTCACGCAACGAATGCCCTTGTATTTGGCGAGTTTCTTGATTTCTTCGGTCACCTGCACGGCCAATTCGCGGGTGGGGCAGAGGATCATGGCTTGGGTGTGCTTTTTGGTCGCGTCTATTTTTTCCAGCGCGGGAATGCCGAAAGCGGCGGTCTTGCCGGTGCCGGTCTGTGCCAGACCGATGATGTCACGGCCTTCCATGGCAATCGGGATGGCTTCCGACTGGATGGGCGAGGCTTCGATGAAACCCATATCGGCAACGGCGCGCTGGATTTCGTCGGAAAGGGGAATGTCGGCAAATTTGATTTTTTCCATTTTTTTGACTGTTAATGATTGATGAGAATAAAAGGATCGCCATGATTTTTACGGGTCAATCAAGGGAACCTTGAATTCTAAAAACCATGACCGGCCAAATAAAAACCTTCAAAGAACGGGACTCGGTGGGCGAAAAAACGCGGAAGCCCGGTTTCCAGACGGTATCTAAGAAAACTTCCGCAAAGGTACGAATACTTTTTCAATATACGGATATGGTTTTTTCCTGAACCGGGCAACACTGCCAAAACATAAACTTACCTTGATGTGGACTTAACAAAGAAACGCCGCCGTACAATAGTATGTCCGCAAAAGCCCAAACCCGCCCGTGTCTTGAACTGCGGATTGTCTTGAATCACGGATGAAAAGGCAATCCGGTTACCGTTTCAGCAGGAACATTCCTTGCAGGGCGTGCCAGAGCATTTTTTTCTTGTCGGTGTTGAGTTGCAACTCAAACAGGCTGTCGGCCAGCAGGATGTCAATGCCCTCAATCCGGGTGACCCGGTAGGCGGTGAGCGGGATGCGGATGTCCAGTTCGCGGAGTTCAATGCCGAAACTGATGAGTTGGTTCACCAGCTTGTCTTTCAGGATTTCGGCCAGGCTTTCGCGGTGGTTGTGGATGTTCACCAGCTCCACATCCTCGATTTGCAGCTTGACGGCGGCCAGTATCTTGGCCAGCAATGTCTCTTCGTCCGGATTCAGGTAAACGGTCTGCTGGTTGTTGTAGATGATCACCACGCGGTTGCGGTTGCGTTTCCACACCGTAAAGGGCGGGGAGGTTTGGGCAATCGGCGGGATACTATTTTCGGCGGGAGGTTTCACTGTCCGAACCGGTTCGGGCACGGCTGGCGATTCGGGTTCGGATGCCGCCAACTCCGCAACAACCAACTCTTCGCGCAGAATATAAACCGGGTCGGTGAGCAGCAGCGGCAGCGCGTCGGTGATGAGTTTTTCGGGCATGGCGGTTTTGTGGGTGGGCGGCGCAAAAATAAGGCTTGTCCGCATCCAGTCCAAACCTATCCGAACAACACGCTGGCAATGCCGAGCGTGACAACGATGTTGAATGCTTGGGCAATCAGGAAAACCCAGAGCGGGCGGCGGTTATCGGCACTGAACAGGTCGGCAAAGCGGGTTTCGAGGCCGATGCTGGTAAAGGCCAACGCGAACCAAAGGCCCTGCAAACTTTTCAGGCTACCTTTTACGGCATCCACCGATGCGGCCGGTAGTACGAACGAAAACAGCAGCGAGACCGCCAGAAAACCCAGGATGAACTTGGGGAAACGCTCCCAGATTACGCCCGCCGTGGGCTTGGCGGCCTGCACTTCATCCGATTGGTTTTTGGTGTACGTCCAATACACGCTGATGGCAAACGCGGCCACGCCCAGCAGCACGTTTTGCGAGAATTTAACGATGGTGCTGATTTTCAGGGCCGCCTCGCCCGCCAGCGTGCCCGAGGCCACTACCGCGCCGGTGGTATCGATGGTGCCGCCCAGCCAAGCCCCGGTCACCTCGGGCGAAAGGCTCAGCCACTGAGCCGCCCAAGGCATGAGCAGCATCATCGGGATGGCCGTAATCAGCACCAGCGAAATCACGTAAGACAGTTTTTTCGCGTCGCCCTGGATGGCTCCCGACGTGGCGATGGCCGCCGACACCCCGCAAATGGACACCGCACTGGCCAGCATCATCGTCAGTTCGTCGTCCACTTTGAGGCGTTTGGCCAGCCAGTAGGCAAAATACCACACCGACAGCACCACCAGCAGGGCCTGCACCAGTCCCAGCGCGCCAGCCTTGAGGATATCGCCAAAAATGACACTGGCACCCAGCAGCACCAACCCGATCTTGACCCACAATTCAGTAGCCAGCGCGGCCCGCAGCCAGCCGGGAAGGCGGGTCAGGTTGCCCACGGCCAGCCCGATGCCGAGGCTGAAAATGACGGCTTCGAGGTTGAGGTCTTTCAGGGTTTTGTTGCCCGCCAGCAGCAGGGCAAGCAAAGTCAGGCCGAACACCACCGGAAAACCCAGCAATGTGCCCAGGATGGATTTGCCGGTTAGCCGCGTGCCCAGTAAGGCAATGGCATACGTGAAGCCAAACAGCGCGGCAATGGCCAGCAGATTGGTTTTGGTAAGGATTTTTGCGGTCAGGTCGCCGGGCGATTCCCAGCCAAACGCGGGGGCGGGCACCTGCAAGCCAGCGAGTGAGAGCGCAACAATCAGCAGGCCCAGCGCAACCACCGCCCAGTCTTCGGTCAGCAGCGGACGGGTAGGGGAGGCGGGGATATTTGTCGGGGTTTCCATGGCATTCGGGCGGTGTGAATCATCCTTGGGCAAAAGTCGGCAATTGACTGTATTGGTTGGTGAAAATATTTGCATCCGGCGACTTTGCCGAAAGCCTTTGCGTGAAAAAGGTTTTCCATGCAAAGGCGCAAAAAGAAACGCCAGGAACCCAGCCGAGACTTGCGCGAAAAACCGACTTCTGCCGCAAGTATGGCAAAGCGTGACTTGCGGCAGAAGTCGGTTTTCAACTGGTGCAAGCGGAATGCCCGCCCGTTTTCTGTGGACTATTGACTGTTGTCCGTGGACTGGAAATAGTATCTTTCAAAAAGGCCAAACCCGCTCAGAACGTGTACCGCAGCGTGATGCCGTACGTTTGCGGATCGCCCAGCACACCGCCGTACTGGCCGGCATTGCCGGGGGCGGGCAGCAACTGCTCGAAATAATCCTGGTTCAGCAGGTTACGGCTCCACAAAAACACCGACGTGCCGTTGGAAGCCCGGAAACCGGCCCGGGCGTTGACCAGCGTGTATGCGTCAATGTTGAGGAACTGCGACGGTGAGGGGCTGGACGAGAATGAAGAGCGGTAGTAGCCATCGGCGGCAAAGAAAAACCGGCCGTCCTGCGCCAGAAATTTCCCGGCACCACTCACTTCGCCCCCCAGCGAACCGGCCCATCTGGAAATGCCGGGCAGGTCGCCACCCGAAATGTCCTTGAATGCAAACTCGCCGCCGGTTTCTTCAAGCGGAACCGGCGCGTTCTTGAACGAAACGTACTTGCCGTTGGTGTAAGCCAGCGCGCCATAGAGTGAGAGGGCACTGCCAACCCGTACGTTGCCGTCCAGTTCCACACCCCATACCCGCACTTTCTCGGCATTGGCTAAGTAGCCCCGGTTCACGCCGGGTTCGGGCGTTTGCACTTGGGTCTGGTAGTCTTTAATGTCGGTGTTGTGGAATATCAGGTTCAGGATGGTGTTGGGCGTGGGGCGGGTTTTGACCCCCAACTCGTAGTGCGTCACAAATTCGGGCTTCACCCGCGCCAATTCGGTCAGTACCCGGCCACTGGCCGTGGGCAAGCCCGCAATATTGACCCCTACAGGCTTGTAGCTGACCGAATACGTGCCAAAGGCGTTGAACCGTTCGCTGGCCTTGTACTGGGCGGTCAACTGCCCCGAAACATTGGTCTCGTCCACATCGGTATCAAATGCCTGGTTGGTGTAAACGCCGTTTTTCAGAGCCAGCAGGGCGGGGTCGGTGGTTTGCAGGCCGCCGTAGGTTTCGCGTTTGTAGTTAACTGTCTTTTTGTCATAGTTGTAGCGGATACCCGGCAGGATGTGAAACTTGTCGCTTACGGCCCAGTCCACCTGCCCGAACACGGCCGCACTGGTGCTGCGCAACCGGTTGGTGGTTTTGATGCCGAAACCGTCGAAAAGGCCGGGGGTTTTCCAAAGGTTGCTCGTCGAGTTTTGGGCAAACCGCCACTGGGCCGCACCGGCTTCTTCGGTTTGCACCGGGTCGGATTGCAGGTCTTGGTACAGTCCATACACCCCGACCACGCCGCTCAGCCGCGAGGACAGATTTCCCGCATAACGTATTTCGTGCGAGAACTGGTCGTGCTTGGAGTTGGCGGCTGAGATGGAGAAAACGGGCAGCCCGATGTAGTCCCGGTCGTTGAGCGGCCCCCACTTCCAGTAACGCCAAGCCGAGGTGGCCGTCAGCGTTCCCGCCCCCAGTTTTACGTCGGCGTTCAGCGACACTCCGCCCAACTGGTTATCGGCCTTGGAGGGCGTGTCGTGGTCAATGATCCGGTCGAAGGGGTTGGTCGAGGGCAGCTTGTAGTTCAGGTCGGCAATGATGCTGTTGAACTGGCGGTAGGCCGCCCGCTTGGTGGTTACCACCCCGGCCACCACTTGGGCGTACCCGTTGGGCTGCTGGTCGGTATGGTCGCCAATGAGCGTGAGCTTCACGTTGTCGCTGGGAACAAACAACAATTGTCCCCGGAATCCGAGATTGTTGAGGGTGTTCACCGACTGGTTGGTGCGCACATTGGTCAGCAGGCCGTTGCGCTGGGTGCCGGAAAAGGAGGCCCTGACCGCGAACTTCTTGCTGAGCGGCCCGGTCACGGATGCCTTTGCCTGCACGAAGTTGTAATTGCCGTAGCTGACCTCGAAGGTTGCCCCCGGCACGAAACTGGCCTCTTTGGTGGTAATGTTGAAGGCTCCGGCGGTGGTGTTTTTGCCAAAGAGTGTTCCCTGCGGCCCGCGCAGCACCTCCACTTGCTCAACATCCACAAAGTCCAGGGCGGTCACTGCCGGGCGGGCGTAATACACACCGTCCACGTAGAAGCCCACGCCGGGGTCAATGCCGTCGTTGGTAAGCCCGAACGTGGAACCCAGCCCCCTGATGTTGAGCGTGGTGTTGCGCGGGTTGGACGAGTACAGTTGGACTGAGGGAACGAGTTCTTTCAGACGGTTAACGTTGAAAGCACCCGCATCTTCAATCAATGCCCCGCGAATGGCCGAAATGGCAATCGGCACGTTCTGGGCCGATTCCTGCCGGCGGCGGGAGGTGATGGTGATGTCGGCAAGTTGGTTGGCTTCCGGCTGCAATCCGATTTCGATGGATTCTTCGGTGAGCAATACTTCCTGCGTCTGGTAGCCCACGTATGAGACGACAACGGCAAAGGGCAGTTTTTGCCCGGTGATGAGCTTGAACTGGCCGTTTTGGTCAGTGGGCGAGCCATTGGTAGTGCCCTTGATGACTACCGTGGCCCCGATGAGCGGCTCTTTGGTGCCTCCGTCGGTGATGCGGCCGGAAATTGTCGCGTTGATGATTGGGCCGGTTGCCTGTCCCTGCGCGAAGAATGGAGCCAACAGGAGTAATCCCGCTAAAAACAGTGTGTTCGTCAGCAATAGTGGTTTTTTCATGATTTCGTATTGGTTTCGGGTGGCTATACGCATGGAATGTTTAAAAATGACAATGCTTCAAAAAACGCCGGGTTTTCCAACACCTGCCCGCCAGTAGGATTGTGCCTTTGCGGTGGGAGGTAGGATTGTGAATTGTATTCACTATTAGTCTATAGGTTTAGTAGGAAATGCAAATAAAAGATTAAATTCCGATACCCTCAAAATATTTCCGAACAAATTTATTATGGCAGGCACTGGCGCGACACCGGCCAAACCGCAGGCTGGGGATGCCTGCCGTGCAACACAAGGTTGCCGATGGCAAGGGGTTTGGGCTTTCGGGCAGATACTATTTTTGGAACGCCGACAACCGAACCATAGCCGTTCTTTCAGACGGATAGCCGCGCCAGGTACTGCCCGCCTTCGTCCATGCCAATCAATTCGCAACCGAATCCGGCGGTTTGGGCGTGGTCGGCAAGTAGCTCGAAACCAATGAAAAGCCAGCCGAAAGCCTTGCTTTCCTGGCCGTTGTAAAGCATTTGGTACGTGACTTCGCCGTGGTACGGGCCGTTCATATCCAGCCAAACGCCGCCCTCCTCGTCCTCGAACATATACAGGATGTCCGACGAGTCAAGCAGAATCTGTCCGCCCGGACGGAGCAGCGTTTTGGCGTGGGCCAGAAACCTGTCCAAGCCATCGAGTGTGCCCGCCACGCCGATTCCGTTCATGAGCAGCAGCAGCGTGTCGTAGGGTTCGGTTTGAAAATCAAGCATGAAACCGAACACATCCGCACAACGCGCATCGGCCACGCCGCGCCGTTGCATCACGGCCACGGCTCCGGGCGAAATGTCGAGGGCGGTTACCGGAATGCTCCGGTTTTGCAGCAGCAGGGCGTGGCTTCCGGCTCCGGCCCCGATGTCAAGCGTGCGTCCGTGGCACAAGCCAAGGGCGGTTTGCTCGATTTCGGGGATACTATTTCCAGCGCGGAAAAAGTGCGCCACCGGCATTTTCTCGTCTTCAGCAATGCTGCTGCGGACGGTGATGAACGCTTTTGACGGCTGGGCCAAGTATTCCGTCAGGGCCAAGCCCAGCGGATCGGTTGAATGCGGATATTGTAAATCGGATAGCAAAACGGGCATGAATGCGGGATTTGGATGGGTGCGGGCATCGGCTTCCAAAGTTCAAGGACTACCTTTGGTCTTTGCGCGGAAACGCTGTACTTTCGCAAACTGAAACGAACGTCCGTATTTATCGGTTCTGTTTTGGTGAAACCACAGTTGAAATTTGACTGATCATGACAATTCATAAGGAAGGATACCGGATGCTGGTGGTGTTTTTCATCATTCTGGCCGTATCCAACGCGCTGGTTTTTGCCTACCTGTCCGCCCCGTGGACGTGGGTTTCGCTCACGGCAAGCATACTGTTTTACCTGGTCATCCTGCAATTTTTCCGCAGCCCGGCGGTCACGCTCACGCAAGGCCACAAGCAAATCATTGCCCCCGCCGATGGTAAAGTGGTGGTTATTGAGGAAGTGGTGGAGAACGAATATTTCAAGCAGCCGCGCCGCCAAGTCTCCATTTTCATGTCGCCGGTCAATGTGCACATCAACCGTTCGCCGGTGGCGGGTGTGGTGCAGTACTTTAAGTACCACGCCGGCCTGTATCTGGTGGCGTGGCACCCCAAATCGAGTACCGACAACGAACGCACCACGCTGGTGCTGAAAACGGCGGGCGGCGTGGAAATACTGATGCGGCAGATTGCCGGGGCATTGGCCAAACGCATCCGTTGGTACGTGAAAGAAGGGCAGGCACTGACGCAGGGGCAGGAGTTCGGCTTCATCAAGTTCGGCTCGCGCGTGGATTTGTACCTGCCGCTGGATGCGAAAATCATGGTGAACATCGGAGACAAGACCAAAGGCGGCGTGACGGTGGTGGCGGAGTTGGCCGAGGCGTAAAAAATAGTATCTTTTGAAAAGCCCAAACCCGCCTTAACCAAACCGGTCAATTTTAAAGACAAGTAGGGCCGGCCTTAAAAAACACTTACGGCCCAATCCGGCAATTTTTTCTCCGCAAACACGATTTTCCTTTCCTCAACAATTGCCAGCAACCGGATTTCTCGGTCAGCGTTATCGTAAATTTCCACAACGCCGAAGTAATCCAAGCATTGCCCCAGATTCTGCAATCCCAGCCATGAATCCGTTTACCTGTCCGGCATTTCAAGTGTGACATCACCGATGACGACAGTCTCTCCGGTACCGACATCCACCAGCAGCAACTTGCCATCGGGGTATTCCTCAACCATCTGGCCGACGGGCAAGTCAAGATGGTTTGGCCTGTAGGAAACGGGCACTCCTTTCAAGAAACTTTCCCGGCATATCTGTTGTGAAATCTGTTCGGAAATTTTTTTCCGTTCATCCAGAGTCTTGCCTCTGAAACCGCTTTTTTGAAATCCACCCATAGTTTTTCAAAGTTTTGCATTGCCGTGGCCTTACAAAGCCGGCCGGAAATATAGTATCTTTTCAAAACGCCAAACCCGCCTTAAACCAATTTCATCACAAATTAATTAAATTATCCGATCCGAATGCCAAATGTCCGCCTTTTTGTTCCGGGCTTTGCACGGTTCAGGCGCATAATCACTAAAATTGCGCCGTTGATTCTTCATTTTCCAATTTCCCTCCCGCATTGAACACACTATCACTTTTCCACCCGACCCGGAAAATCAAATCCGAAATCCAGTTGGTATCTTCCAAAAGCGAAAGCAACCGGGCACTGATTATCAATGCCTTGGCCGGAAACGAAGGCCGCCTGAGCAACCTGTCGGCGGCGCGCGATACGCAGACCATGCAACGCCTGCTGGCAAGCGGCGCACCGGTTTGGGACGTGCTGGATGCCGGAACCACCATGCGGTTCCTGACCGCCTACGCCGCAGTAACCAACCAAGACAAAACACTTACCGGCACGCCCCGGATGTGCGAACGGCCCATAAAACTGCTCGTGGACGCGCTGCAAACGCTGGGAGCCGACATTGACTACATGGACAAAGAAGGGTTTCCGCCACTGCACGTGCGCGGAATGCGGCCAAACGGCACAAGCCGCGTGCAGATACGGGGCGATGTGAGCAGCCAGTACATTTCGGCGTTGCTCATGATTGCCCCGCTGCTGCCCGATGGCCTGACTGTGGAACTGACCGGAACCATCGGCTCACGGCCTTACATTGACATGACGCTGCGGCAGATGGCCGCTTTCGGGATCAGGTACGAATGGCGCGAGAATAGTATCTCCGTAAAACCCCAAACCTACCAACCCACTGACTACCAGATAGAATCGGACTGGTCGGGGGCGAGCTACTGGTACAGCATCGTGGCTTTGGCCGAGGAAGCGGAAGTGGAATTGCTAGGTTTGAAACAGGATTCGCTGCAAGGCGACAGCCGCATTGCCGACATCATGCGGCCGCTGGGCGTGCGTTCCACGTTTACGCGGCGGGGCGTGCTGCTGCAAAAAAACGCCCACCAACCCACTGTGCAGGTGGACTTTGCCGACTGCCCCGACTTGGCGCAGACCGTGGCCGTCTGTTGCGCGGCCAAGGGCATCGGGGCGGAGTTTACGGGAATCGAAAGCCTGAAAATAAAGGAGACCGACCGGATAAAGGCATTGCAGAACGAACTGCAAAAATTCGGGGCCGACTTGGTGGAAACGGAGAAAAACCACCGGTATCAAATTCTAAATTCCGAATTCCGAACTCCAAATTCCGAATTTAAAACCTACGACGACCACCGGATGGCAATGGCATTTGCGCCACTGGCACTGATTCGGAAAATCAAAATTGAGCACCCGGACGTGGTGGTAAAGTCGTACCCGAGTTTCTGGACGGATTTGCAGCAGGCGGGTTTCGAGGTTTCACGGGATACTATTTTGGAAAAGTAGCCGGACTTTCCAAGTCCGGCGGCGCGTGTTCCGGCAACGCCGGTCAGACACTGTGTGTCAGACCGCAACCGGCGGACGATATCCGTAGAACCGAGCGGGGTTTGGGCTTTCGGGAAGATACCATTTTGTGGCAGTGTGCGGTGCGGCTTGCGGGCCGCACCGCAACGGTTGCCCGTTAGCCTTGCGAGAGAATCACGATACCGTACGGCGGCAGCGACACATTGGCCACTTTGTCGCCGAAGCCATTCTGGTAGCCCTCCACCTCCACGTCGTACACCTGTTGGTTGGTAAACTCCTGGTCATACCCTTCCCAATCACCGTTGAACCGCACCGTCCACTGGCCAACGGCCGGGAAAGGAACGTGGTATTGTTCGTGCGCCTTGTCGCGCAGGTTCAGCAGCACCACCACACTGTCGGCGGCACCGCCTTCTTTCCAACGGTGGTAGGCGATTATCTTCTCCGCATAGTCCACGTGCAGTATCTGGATGTACTGCCCGGTCAAGCCCGCCGTTTTGCCGCCCCGGTTCAGGCGCAGGTTTATCAGGTCGCGGTGCAGGCGCACCAAACCCTTAAATTCCGAGAAACGGTTCCAGTCAATCGGGTCGGTGTCCGAAAACCATTTGTCTTCCAGCAGTTCCTGACCCTGAAAAACCATCGGGATGCCCGGCGCGGTCATGGTCAGGGCCATGCCCAGCACCGCCCGTTTCTTGGAATAGTAATTGTTCACATCCTCGTCGGCGATTTCCTCGGCCACGCGGGCCTTGCCGTTGGCCACCTCGTCGTGCGATTCGGTATAGACCACGCGCCGGAACGCATCGTTGTTGTATTTGCGCGTCAGGGCGTGCTGTATGCTGCCCATGTCGCGGTCATCGTCGCTGATGGCAATGATGGCCTCGCGCACCGGATGCACAAAATCGGCATCCCATTGCGAGCCGTAGCCGCAGCCGCCTTCGTGTACGCGGGCAGTCACAAAATCGTTGCCGTGCAAATCTTCGGCAATGGTGATTTTGTGCGGGTATTTTTCACAGATCTCACTGTTGATCCATTGCAGCATTGTGAAGCCTTCCTGAATGTTGTTCTCGTGGCTCTCATCGGCGTGGACATTGCGTATGTACGGAATCATGTCCATGCGCAGCCCGTCGCAACGGTATTCCTCAAGCCACATCAGGGCGTTGTCGCGGATGTAGTGACGCACTTCACCCCGGCCATAATCGGGCCGGGTGTCGCCCCACGGGGTGGTGCTGCGCCAGTCGTTATAGAAGTAAATGCCGCCCTTGTCGTTTTCGCTCCAGCCGTCAAACTGCCACAAATCAATGTCGCTCGGGCCGAAGTGGTTGTACACCACATCCACAATCACGGCGATGCCAGCCTTGTGACAGGCTTTTATGAAGGTTTTGAACGCATCCGGCCCGCCGTAGGCCGCCTCAATGGCAAACGGGTGCGCCGGATTGTAGCCCCACGAATAATCGCCGGCAAATTCAAACGGCGGCATGATTTCCACAGTATTGATACCCAAGGATTTCAGGTAGCTGATCCGCTCCATGGCCGAGTAGAAATCGCCGGGCTTGCCTTCCTCCTTGACGTTGAACGTGCCGATGTGCATTTCGTAAATGACCATTTCGTTCCAGTTCGGGATGCGGAAATCGTCTTCTTCCCAATCGAAAGCATTAACGTCGTAAATCACCGAATTGCCGACCGAGTTGGTTACCATCCGCGCATACGGGTCGTTGCGTTCGAGTTTGCGGCCATCCATCGTGTGGATGATGTACTTGTATTCGTCGCCGGGTTTGGCTGCGGGCACATTGCCGCTCCAGCAACCGTTGTGGTCGGGTTGCAATTCATGCTTGGTCTTGGCCCACTTGTTGAACGAGCCGGTCACGAAAACCTTTTCGGCGTGGGGTGCCCACACCCTGAAAAAAGTGCCTGCTTCGTGGATAATCGCGCCCATGCCGGGCATTTGTACTGCTTGCTGTATCTGTGCGGTTGCCATAGGTGGACAGGTGGTTGTGGTGGTTGGCTGTTTGGATAAAGGTCATTTTCAAAACCCCGCCTCTTTCGGGGCGGGGTTTTGGGTTTTTGAAAGATACTATTCTGCCCCCGCTTTTCTCAGGGGTTAAGGGCATTTTTCTTAATTGCCGTCTTTCAGGTCGCGATCCACTTCATCGGCAAAGTTCTCGACATTCTGCTTGAACTCGCCCCATTCGCGCTTGCTGTCCTGCCCGAGTTCGGCCATGTTGGCATCCAAGCGGTCTTTCTCTTCTTTGAGTTTGGCCTTCCTTTTTTCCCAACGCGCTTTTTCGGCGGCCGTTGCCGCGTCTATCTTCTTGTCCACGCTTGCCAGCTCGCGATCCAATTCGTTGGCTTGGGCATTGAGGCGCACACGCAATTCCTCTTTTTCACGGCGCACATCCGCCGACACTTCTTGTCCGGCCTCTTTGGCATCGCGGGCAACTTGGTCGCCGGTGCGTTCGGCATTTTCGGTGGCGCGGGCTGCATCCTTTTCAATGCTTTCGCCAGTGTTTTCAATGTTTTCCTTGGTTCGCTCGGAGCAGGAAACGAAGGCGAGTGGTGCAGCCAAGGCAATGGTTGCGGCAATGAACGAGGAAACAATAGCGGTTCTCTTCATGGGGTGGGGGTGGTTAAATGAACGGTTTCGGATATTTGGTACACCAAGCCGTCGTAAAAAATCCGTACCAGTCCGCATTCATTGCCCGGCGGCTTTCGGATGCGGTTTTGCCAGCCGGAAGCCGAACCTCAATGTGGGTATAAAAATCCACACAATTTTAGGCTTGCGAATTTCCGGCTGGTGGTACATTTTTTTCGCTTTCGCTTTGAAGCCATACACCAAACCCCCTCATCATGGACATAAAAAACACCCCGGCGGCCACCGTGCGGGCGGCAAGCATCATGGTAATTCTCGCGTTCATCGTGCTGGCCATGTCGTTGCTGCGCACCATTCTGATTCCGCTCACCTTTTCGCTCATCTTCGCCCTCATACTCTACCCGACCGTACAGTTGCTGGAAAACTGGAAGATGTCGCGCGGGCTGTCCATCACCATCACTCTTCTGGCCAGCACACTCGTGGTCTTGTCGCTGCTGTTTTTCGCCTCCGTCCAGGTTTCCAGCTTCTCGGAGCAGGCTCCCGCCCTGACCAAAAAGCTCAACAACCTGATAAACCGGGGGCAGATTGTGGCCGAGCAGCAGTTTGGCATCAAGCGCAACCAGCAACTTGAGCAATTGCAGAAATACGGAACCGACCTTTTCAAAAGCGGTGCCTCCAGCGTGACGGGCATACTGTCTGTAGCCACCAACATTCTCGTTGACTTGTCGCTGATTCCGCTTTACATCTTTTTTTTCCTGTATTACCGTGATTTTTTCAAGGAGTTCATCAGGAAAGTATTTTCCGGCACCGAACCCGAAAAACTTAAAGACACCTTGCAAAAAATTAATATGGTAGTGCGCAATTACCTGTCGGGATTGCTGAGTGTGATTGCCATTGTGTCCACCCTGAACACGGTGGCCCTGATGATTCTGGGCATTGACTACGCGATATTTTTCGGTGTGTTGGCTGGCATCCTGCTCATCATCCCCTATATCGGCATTGCCATCGGTTCGGCACTGCCCGCCCTGATGGCGCTGATTACCAAGGATTCGGCTTGGTATGCGGTGGGCGTGATTGGCATTTTCTGGGTTGTGCAGTTGCTGGAGGGCAATTTCATCACGCCCTACATCGTAGGTTCCAAGGTGAGTGTAAACCCGTTTGTGGCCATTGTGGTGCTGATCATGGGGGGGTTGTTGTGGGGCATTTCGGGACTCATCCTCGCCCTACCGCTGACGGCCATCATGAAGGTTATTTTCGATGCTTCGGAAGCCTTGCAGCCCTACGGATTCCTGCTCGGGCAGCCCGGCGAAGAGCCGCCAAAGCCATACCCCAACCTGCGCCGACGCAAGGCGGTGGCCGTGGCAAAGTGACGCACAACGCCGGAAAATAGTATCTCCCGGATACCCCGAACCCCGCCTTTCCCCGAAAAGCCGCTTGCAGCCCTACAAAGCGAAACGGACTTTTCCGATAGTCCTAATCCGGCTTCCCAAAAAGTCAGTTACAACCCGCCCGACTTGAAAAGTCCGGTTGCGCCTTGCAAAATAGTATCCCCGCTAAAGACGGGGCTTTCAGCTTCCCAAAAGCCCAAACCCGCCTTTGGCTTGGACGGGGCATTTTCCGGGCAAGGCATGGTTTTTTTTCGGATGTCTGCCATGTACAACCTTAAACGATTATCACTCATGAAAACCAACTTCTTGTTTGCACTTGCCATTGCCACCGGCTTGCTGGTGACCGCCTGCGACCCGTCGCCCAACCGGGAGGACACCAAGGAAGTAGCTGAGGAACAGAACGAAGACCGCATTGATGCCACCACGGGCAACGATGCCACTACGGCCGACAACAGCACGACCGGCAACAAAAACGACAAAGAAAACGATGCCGAGTTCTTGGTCGATGCGGCCAGCGGCGGCATGATGGAAGTGGAACTGGCCAACCTTGCCCTCCAGAAGGGAACTTCGACGCAGGTGAAGGAATTTGCGCGGATGATGATTAAAGACCACAAAAAGGCGAACGAGGAACTGAAGGCTTTGGCGGCCACCAAAAACATTGTGCTGCCAACCGCCCTCATTGACAAGCACCAGCGGATTGTAAACGACCTGAAGGAAAAAAGTGCCAAGACTTTTGATGCCAAATACATGAACGCCATGCTCGACGACCACAAGAAAGACGTGGAGGAATTTGAAGAGGCTTCGAAGGATGCGGTTGATCCCGATATCCGGGCATTTGCCGCCAAAACGCTGCCCGTGCTGCAAGAACACTTGCGCATGGCCGACAAATACGAAGACATGACCGATAAAATGTAATTCGGTCATAGTTCAGGCAATGCAAAAGGGGACTTGGTTTTGGCCAAGTCCCCTTTTGCACTCTTGCGCTTTCTGGTATCACGCCTTAGTTCCGGTGCAGCACCTCGTCGGTGTCATACACAAAACCGGTAAATTGCGGGTGGCAGTAGCAGCAGACCGGCAAAGCCGGGCGGGTTGAACAGAAGAGTTGCTCGAACTGCTTGAGCATATCGCCAAATAATGCCGGAACATCCACCTCGGGGCGGTAACGGCTGAAGCAACACAAGTTGAAACACTTGGACAGATAATTGGGCACGTAAAGCAACCAGCAACTGTCTTCGCCCCCGGCAAACTCGCGCACCAGAAAATAGACGCTGAACGAAGCCCCCTCGCGGGTTACCGCAACCGAAACGCGGGTTTGTGCAGGCGCGGCGGTGTCACTGCCTTGGCCGGTATCCGCGAAAATCCCGGGACGCTGCTGCAACAAATCCGTAATCTGCCCGGAATTTTCACATATAAAGAATCCCTCCTGAATCTCGCGCAGGTGTAAATCAGTATTCAATATGGTTGTCATGGTTGGTTTTTACGTGTTTTTCAAAGTGTGGCGTAAAAAACACGTGCCACCCTTTGCGGAATTTAAATCGCGGAAAATTCACAAATATTTAAAGCAAGCAAGGCACAAGGATGTACAAGGCAGCCATTGCGGGGCGAGAATTCCCCGAAGCCGGCTACCGTCCGCCAAAAATCCCCATCAGAATGGCTGCCGCGCGGGATTTTGCAACCGGCACGGATTTTTTTTGTGTGTTTGCTGACATTGCACTCAACCATCATTTCACCCTAAACACTTACATTTATGCTACGCTGGTCTGTCGTTTTCTTCGTTGTCGCGTTAATCGCTGCGGTTTTCGGTTTCGGAGGCGTTGCCGCCGGGGCAGCATCCATCGCCAAAATCCTTTTCTTCATTTTCCTCGCCATTTTCGTGATTACCCTGATTGCCGGGGCCATGAAAAAAGCGTAGGGTAAGGTTGCCCATACGTAAAAATCCCCTTCAGAATCCATTGAAACGGATTTTTGAAGGGGATTTTCATTAGCGGCAACCAACGTACGACGGGCAACGGGAAATAGTATTCCCGCTTTCATCGGGATTTGCAGCTATTTGAAAAGACGAAACCCGCCTTTCGGCAAAGCGACCCATTCAGTAGCTGCCGCCAGCCCCGCCGCCGCCAAACTTGCCGCCGCCAAAAGACAGGCCGTCTTCGGGCATCGCCGTCTGCGAGCCGAATGCCTGCGCCACCAACAACGATTCGGCTTCAGGAAACAGCGGACTGCCAGTGTCGTCGTCGGTGTAGGTAAATGGCAAACCGCCCTTTTTTAAACGCCGGATGCAAAAATACGCCAGCGCAAGCAGCAACGCGCCGCCCAGCGTGGCCGCACCCGCCAAAGGCAGCACCTGGAAATAATACCGGAACGTGAACACGGCCATGCCCACACCGCCCAGTCCCACCCACAGCAGCAGCCGGTCGCGGCGATGCAGGCCACCATACACGTACAGTACCGGGACGGCAAACGTGAATATCCAGAAAAACCACGCGAAAGACACCGAATGAACACCCAGAAACTCACTGCCCACATATTGCAGCACCCAGAAGTTGCCACTCAGGTAAAAGACAACCAAGCTCATTGTCTCGGCCACGCGCAGGTTTGCCGACCAAAACCGCCAGCCAATGTCCTGCTTCTTGCGCTGTGCCAGCCAGTATCCGGCTCCGGAAAATAGTATCCCCACAAAAGGCAAAACCCCCGGCATCAGGAAATCGGTCTCCTTGAAAACCAAAAAGACAATCGCCAAGGCGCAGATCCAAGCCAGCGCGGTAAGGAGCGTATCGGCGTAGCGCACTGCCCCGGCGGTGAGTATGGGCAGTGCCAGGCAAAAATAAGGCAGCGGCCCGTTGAACGACGAAAACATGAGGCACACGCCGCCAACCAACAATCCGGTGCCCATATACAGCAGCACATCATCAATGCCACTACTATGGTGGTGGCGCGCGCGGACAAAAAACTCCAGCATGGCAAGTGTGCAGGCACTGAAAAACACCAGCAGCAACCCGATAAAAGGCAGCGAATCAAGTGAAACCATGGAGAAGAACAAAGCCGCCAACCCGCCCACACTGCTCACGAGTATCCAGCAAAAAATGCCCAGCCCGATGCGGATGAACACATTGGGCGAGTAAAAACCCACGGGATACCGCGATTGGATGGCCTGCCACGTGGCGGGGGAAATGAGGTGTTTGCTGTGCCAGTTGGCGGCGGCATCCCGCACGTTGCGGGCATCCAGCCATTGTCGGTTATAAGCTATCATGTATGGCGTTGCTGGTGTGTGGGGTTGTGTTTTTCTGTGGGCAAGCAAAAGCCTCATCCGGTTGCATCCGCCCGGATTCCCAGTATTTTCTTGTGGTTGAGCAGAAACACAATCACGCCCGTGCACGACAGGATGAAGTAAAGGTAGATGAGATTGGTTTGGAACAGTTCCGTCTGAAACACAAGGTAAGTCAGGCCGACGTAAGCATACAGGATGGCGGTGACCAGAAAATACAGCGAGGCGCGGCTGCGGGCATACCACACGAAAAAAAACACCGCCGCTGCCAGCAGCGGCACAAACAGCAGCCAGCGTTCGAGTACCATGATGCCGGCCAAGCAGGCAATGAACAGTACGTGGATGCTGAAATTGAGGTACATGAAGGCGAAGTGCCGCTTGCAATTGTATTTCTCGCTGGCAAACGCCACCACGCACAAAACCAAGCCCAAGGCAAGGCCGATGAAAACGACATTGGCATTGGCAAAATCGTTTTGGGCAAACAGGCTGGCGGGCGTGGCGGCAATACCCAGCCACGAAGCCAACGCCGTGATGGCCAGCGACAACGCTCCCCGGTGGTCAAAATCATAGGCCACGAAAAAGAAAACCACCATCGGGATAAATGTTGCCAACCCGTAGCGGCTGCCAAAAATACCGTACCGGTATTGCAAGTAGCCCTCCAAGATCAGGAACGTGAGACAGCCGAGCAGCAGCACGTAATCGTGGTAAGGCGACGGGCTTTGCACCTGCCCCATTGAAAACGGAACACGCTGGCGGCTGGCATACACGAAACAGGCGGCGCACACCGCCGCAATGCCCGCAATCACGGCGTTGTGGCCGATGTTATCAATATTGTCGTAAATCAAATAGCCCAAGCCGAGGTTGAGCAGCAACACACCCAGATACAGCAGCGTTTTCAATTCCCAATGCAGCGAAAACGGCTTTTGCGACTCGTACTGCCGGATACTAGCCCGGCTTTCGGGCGTGAGCAAGCCGTTGTGTTCCAATTCGTTGAGTAGGTATTCGTGCATACGCGCTAAAGTACGGCGGGGCATCCGGCAAAACAAGGCCACATGGGTGATTGCGCGGCGGGTGTAAGTTCCGGCAACCGATTGAACGGATGGGAGAACGCAAATTGAACGGATGGGAGAACGCAAAACGACTGTTAGGTTTGAGAATCCGGCAAAACACGCGGTTTCCCATCCGCCTGAAATAGTACCGTTGGCAAACGCCAAACACGCCTGGCAACCGCCGGAAACAAACCAAAAAGGCACTGGAAAATATGGTTTTTGTGCCTTTTCGATTAATTTTCCATCTTTGAAGCCGTATTGCAGTAATTACGTGGGACTTGCAGAGGTGAACGGTTTTCCGGCTATTGTGAATCCCGGCAGTGTTTTTCCGAAAACAGTATCTTTAAACAAATAGTATCTTTCCAAAACCCCAAACCTGCCAACTGCCATACGCCCGACGGCACGATATCTTGAAAATGTCAAGAACAAAAAACGGTGGTATTTGGTTATGGGTTAACAACTTACAAATCAAGCCTTTTTCATGTCAAAAGTCACATTTGCCCACTCACAGAACCCGTTTTTCAAGTCGCTCAAGACCAAGGTTGACGGTTATTTTGCTGATAACCAACTGCACCGCGCCGGTAACCGGAAACTGCTACTGAAAGGCAGCATCCAAGTGGTTTCGGCCTTGGCACTCTACACGACACTGGTGTTTTTCACGCCCCCCCCGCTGGTCGCCTTGCCATTATGCGTATTGATGGGCATGAACCTGTCGCTTTTGGGTTTCAACATCATGCACGAGGGCGGCCACCAGAGCTTTTCAAGACACGCTTGGCTCAACACGGTTTCGTCGTATTTCCTCAACATTCTGGGTGCCAACACCTATTTCTGGAAAATCAAGCACAACATTAACCACCACACGTTTACCAACATCGAGGGCATGGACTCCGATATTGATGTCAAGCCATTCATGCGGCTCCATGAAAACCAGCCCCACCACCCGATGCACCGTTTCCAGCACTTTTACTGGGTGTTTCTGTACGGTATTTCGTACGTGGCGTGGGTGTTTTACAACGATTTCGACAAGTATTTTTCGGGCCGAATCGCCGCCGGAGCCGAACACAAGCTCGACCGCAGGGAACACATCATATTCTGGACCACCAAAATGTTTTACGTGGCCATGTACATAGGGCTGCCCATCGTAATGGTGGGTTGGCTGCCCGCCCTGATTGGGTACGCGGTTGTCATGTTCGTGTGCGGCTTGTCCATCAGTGTGGTGTTCCAGTTGGCGCACGTGGTTGAGGGAACCGAATTTCCGGAACCCGACACCAATTCAAACAAAATCAGCAACGAGTGGGCGGTACACCAGATAACCACAACGGCCAACTTCGCCACCCGCAACCGCACGATTTCGTGGCTGCTCGGCGGCCTGAACTTCCAAGTGGAGCACCACCTGTTTCCCCGCATCAGCCACATCCACTACCCGCACATCAACAAGTTGGTCAAGGAAACCTGCCGCGAGTTCAATGTCGCCTATCTCGAATATCCTTCCATGCGCCAGGCTTTCGTGTCGCACTTGGTACACATCAAGAAACTTGGCGTGGCATAACGGATAAAGGATTCACGCCAAATACCAAAACAAAAGGACGGAGCCACGTATGGCTCCGTCCTTTTGTTTTGCGTTCCGGCAGCCAAAAGATGGCAATGGAAAATAGTATTTGAAAACCTTCAAACACATTTGGGGAAAGTTCAAGCAGTACGCTTGAACTATTTTTGGGAACATGATTGCCATTTTGAAAAATGCTACTGAAAACAGGCACCTCAATAAGGCTTCAACAATACGGGCAAAGTGATATTCCTTAAAATGAAAGGATTTAAAATAACTGATATTATAAAGGTTGTTTTCGGGGAAACTCTCTTAGAATTGCATTTCAACATCGTGCATGAAAAAGAAAAACTGTCTTTTATGGTTTGTATTAGTGATGATGGGGAAACAATTTTATTTAGTCAGAAGGAAGATTGGATTAAACCAGAAGAAATTAAATATGAAATTTATTTAGCTATACCCATCGATAAGAATAATGATGAATTATCGAAGTTGATAAATAATGAAATTCAAAACATTCAATATGGGGTGGAAAAGACACTATACACTAATAAGAGTGTGCTTTACTATTTCAAAATCAATACTGATAAAAGCGAGTTCTTATTCTTTAACAACGGCGATGAAGGAGCCTATTCGTTTGATAAAATTAATGAGATTTTATCAAGTGATATTTATGGTTATGAGTGGGTTCAAAGTCTATCTCTAAATTAGTTTTCAGGCACGTACACATACATTTAATATTCTCATAAAAACATTAACCTTATTTTCAAATGTCGTGTTTAGCAAAATAAATAGTATCTTTTAAAAAACCCAAACCTACCTGCCCTTCTTGAAAGCCGATGCGCGATCCCGGTCTGACACGCAGTGTCTGACCTGCGTTACGGTCTGCCCGAAATAGTATCTTTTGAAAACCCCAAACCCACCTATTTCTGTGGACTGCCGACCGTTGCCTGTGGACTATTTTTATTCCCGCACCTTGAAATCCACGTCGCCGTAGCGCGAACTTATTTTTATCTTGCTGTCCGACGGTTTGCCGATGGAGCCGATGTAGGTTTTGGAAGTGCCGCTTTTTTCAACCGAGACAAATTTAGCGTTCGAGTCGTTCAGGTCCAGGTCGGCATACGACACGCGGATGTCGAAGTCGAAGCCGAGTTGGGCGGGAATGCGCAAGTCAATGTCGCTGAAGCTGCCGTCAATATCGAAGAGCCGGAAGTTCTTGCCGCTGGTGCCTATTTTCAGGCTGCCGTATTTGGCGCGCACCTTGGCCGACTGCACATTGCCGATTTCCACATCCGAAAAGCTGCTTTCCACGTTCATGGCACCGCATTCCGATATTTCCACATTCGAGTAGGAAACCTTCAATTCGCCGCCCTTGCAGTAGGCGATGCGGCCATCGCCGAAGGCCACCTTCACGTAATTGTCGGCGTGGCTGAGCCGCTCGGCCTTGAGGTTGCCATACGACACCTGCAAGTCGCTCCGCGCGTTCATGTCAGCCACGTAGGTGTCGCCAAACGAGTTTTTTACTTTCAGGGCGTTGTTGCGCGGCATATTCACCGTGTAGTTAATCTCGAAACTCTGGCTTTTGCCGTTCCAGTTGTTGGTGCTTTCCATTTGGGTGCGCACCGAAGTCTCGCCATCCGATTCGCCGACCACGATGCTGATGCGATCCAGCAGGATTTGCGCCTTTTCGGCACTGGAGGCACGGGCAACCATGACCACTTCTACGGTGGCTTCCGGCTTGTCCCAAGTGTTCACGTGTACCTTGCCGAATTTGTTTTCAATCGCCAGCCGGTCGTTAGCGGCCAATCGGAAGGTCTTGGAAAACCTTTTTGTTTTCTCATCGGCATACGCGGCATTTTCATGGCCGTTGCGGTTCCAGTTGCGGTCGGACAGCCCGCGCGTGGCTTCGCGGGTCACCTCGCGGGTGGCTCCGGCAATCTCCTCGCCCAGCCCGGCCACTTCCTGGCCAAGATCCTGCCAGAAGTCTTCGTCCAGCGATTCAAAGCTGTGTTCCACCTCGCGCCCCGCCTGTTTCAAGGACCGCTCCAAGTTGCGAAAAGCCCGGTCCAAGCCGTCACCAAGCGTTTCCGCGTCGCGTCGTTCCTTTTTATCGGATTTTTTCTCGGCGGCTGTCCCATCCTGGGCGTGGGCCGGCAGCCAGCCCAACCCGCTTATCAGCATCACATAAATGATTCGCATACGGTTTCTCTTTTGTTTGTTGTTGGAAATAGTATCCCTGCCTGTCCGGCAGGCAGGTTTTGAAATGGCCAAACCCCGCTGCCGCCCAAGCGGTTTCAAGCCGCCGCCTTGTCGCTTTTCCGGTAGCTCCTCACCCGTTGCAGCGTTTCAATCTGCTGCCTGATTATTTCCACGCGCAATTGCAGGTTTTGGATCATGGCCGCCACCACGGGGTCTTTGTTAGGCTCGGTGAGCAGGGCGGTTTTCAGGTTCTTGTACGTTGAATCGAGGCTTGCCAGATCGCTGGTGAAATCATCGGCCAGCCCGAGCGACTGCAATTCCTGCGGGTTAAGCAGCAGTTGCTGCTCGCTGATCAGTGCCGTATAGTAGGTTTCGGCCTGCGCCAGTTCCGGGTTTACTTGTGCCAGGGTTGCCGGGTTGGCGGCAATTTCGCTCTGCTTTGAATAGCGGCCCAATTGATAAATGCCGTAGCCCGCCACCAGCACCACCATGGCTGCC